>DATDFP010000088.1:0-4546 GCA_036522535.1 Gemmatimonadales bacterium | reverse complement strand
GTCTCCACACGCCGGCCACGCACCTGGTAGGTGGGGACGAGGCACGAGTTCACGGGGAGGTCGTCCAGATACACGGTGCACGCCCCGCACTCGCCCTCGCCGCACCCCTCCTTCGTACCCGTGAGGCCGAGGCCATAACGGAGCGTGTCGAGCAGCCGCTCGGCGGGGTCGATAGCGACGGATGTGGGGACGCCGTTGAGGGTGAAATTGACGGTGAGAGTTATCATTCACGTCCCCGCAAATGCGGAACTAGGAACGCGTAACGCGGAACTGATGGGCGAGCCTCACCTGCTATGCTCGAACTCCCGCTGCTGTTCCGCATTCCGCATTCCACGTTCCGCGTTCCTCAAGCTGGCTGGCGCACGCTCGCACGTTCGGTCAAGAGCTCCATGAGGCGCTCTGGAGTTAGTGGGATCATTCGCGGGTCCGCGCCGGTGGCAGCCGCGACGGCATTCACGATCGCGGGCGCCGGGCCGTCGATGGGCAGCTCGCCCAGACCTTTGGCGCCCTGGGCGCCGTGCGGGTACGGAGTTTCGAGAAAGGCGACGCGGATGGGCGGGACGTCGTCCGCCGTGGGGATGAGATAGTTCGTGAGCTGGTTGTTGATCATCCCTCCGTCCTTGAACTTGCACTCCTCCATCAGCGCCCAGCCAATCCCCTGGACCACGCCGCCCTGGATCTGGCCTCGCGCCAGCGTCTCATTGACGACCTTGCCCACCTCCTGCACCGCGACGAAGTCGATTACCCGCGTCACCGAGGTCCGCAGATCGACTTCCACTTCGGCCACGTAGGCGGCCCATGCGAACGCTCCATAGGCGTCGCCCTGATAGCGCTCCTCGTCCCAGCTGATCCCGGGCGGCCTCTCGTAGACCGCTTCGCCGACTAGGGGCGCAGCAAGCTGCGCCCCCAGGGCCGGGTGCTCGTGGTGCCAGCGCGCGATCGCCTGCTTCACGACCGCGCCGCGGGCCGCCTCGTCGAGCCCGAGCCGGCGCCGCAGGTCGTCGGCGGCGCGCTCGATCAGGCGCCCGACCACCATCGTGGTCCGCGAGGCGACGGTGGGCCCGCTGTTCGGCACGCGGGCCGTGTCCGCCTCGCCGATCACCACGTCGTCGGTCGCGAGGCCGAGCCGCTCGGCGGCGATCTGGGTGAACACGGTGAGGGTCCCTTGCCCCATCTCGATGTTCGCGCTCAGCACTTCGACCCGGCCGTCCGCGCGCCCGGCGACCTGGAGCCGCGAGCTCAAGTGCGCCTCGCCACCGCCCGTGAACCCCGCGCCGTGGTAGAACGTGGCGAGCCCGATCCCGCGCCGCTTCGTGCGCTCGGCCGCGTTGAACGCGACGTGCGCGTGCTGCTTCTCGCGGAAGCCCGAGAGGGCGAGCGCCCGCTCCAGGACGGCGACACGGTCGGTGCCATCGCGGATCACCTGCCCCGTCGCGGTGCTCTGGCCGTCGCGGATCAGGTTCCGGCGCCGCAGCTCCACCGGGTCGAGCCCCAGCGTCCGGGCGATCACGTCCATGTGCCGCTCGCAGGCGAACAGCGTCTGCGGCGCGCCGAACCCGCGGAACGCGCCGAACGGCACCGCGTTCGTGAACATGACGCGCCCACGGATCCGCGCGTTCTCGCACGAATACGGTCCGGCGGCGTGGATGAGCCCGCGAGAAAGCACCACGGGCGAGAGGGTCGCGTACGCGCCGCCGTCGAGCAGCACCTCGATATCCTGGGCGAGGAGTCGCCCATCCGCAGTGAGGCCGGTTCGGTGGCGGACCTGGGAGGGATGGCGTTTCGTGGTCGCCGCCATGTCCTCCGGGCGGTCGTAGATCAGCTTCACCGGGCGGCCGGCCTTGAGAGCGAGCAGCGCCGCATGGAGCGCGATGGTCGAGGGGTATTCCTCCTTGCCTCCGAACCCGCCGCCCGTCGGGGTCTGAATCACGCGAACGCGCGACTCGTCACGATCCAATGCGTGCTTCAGCGCCGTGAGCACGTAGTACGGGCACTGCATCGAGCCCTTCACCACGAGCACGTCGTCCTCGAGCCAGGCGATCATCCCCTGGGTTTCGAGGTAGACGTGCTCCTGGGCGCCGGTTTCATAGACGCCCTCGACCACCACGGGAGCCTCGCGCAGCGCGCGCTCGACGTCGCCCTTCTCGATCTTCAGCCGCTTGAGCACGTTGTCCGGCCCGTACTGGATTTGGTCGGGCTGCGGCGGCACCCGAAAGTCGAGCACGGGAGGCTCGGGCTCGACCACCACCGTGATCGCGCGGGCGGCCCGGCGTGCCTCGTCCCGCGAGGGGTGGGCGACGAGCAGGACGGGCTCGTGCAGGTGCCGGACGTACCCGGCCGCCAGGACCGGCTGGTCCTGCTCGATCAGGGCGACCACGTTCGGCCCCGGGACGTCGCTGTGGTCCACCACGACGAACTGGGACCAGTCCACCTCCCTGGCGAAGTGCACGGCGGCGATGCGGCCCCGAGGCGCAGGGCTCCGCACCGTCATGCCCCACAGGAAGTTCTCGAGCGGCAGGTCATCGACGTATCGCTCGCGTCCGGTGAGCTTGGCCAGGCCTTCGCGACGCTGCATCGGGACTCTTCGGATGGAGGAGACCGGGTGCCAATTCTGGGCGGCGCGTCACGAAAGGGCAATACTCCAGGTTGGGTCTTGCGCTCGCGCCGGCCGGCGTCACAAGGTACACCCCATTCCATATCAAGGCTCGGTCATGCGGCCCTCGCTCGTCGCGTCCTCATTCGTCGTCGCCATCGTTCTGTCCGCCTGCGCTTCCCGCCCGCGACTCGGCGCCCCGCTTGTTCCGACTCCGAGCCCCGCGGTGCCGGCGCTCGATTCCACGGGGATGCAGCCTGGTCGGTTCGACGCAGGGAAGATGTGGACGTTCGACAACCCGCCGCTCGACTACTTCCGGGAGGCCTACGGCTTTCGGCCCGATTCGGCCTGGCTCGCCCGCGCGCGGCTCGGTGCGCTGCGCTTCGCCACCTACTGCTCGGCGTCGTTTGTGTCGCCGCGCGGGCTCGTCCTCACAAACCACCACTGCTCGCGCGAAAACACGGGGAAGGTGATGCGACCCGGAGAGAACTTCGACTCGACCGGGTTCTACGCCGCGACCGAGGCCGAGGAGCGACGCGTTCCCGGGCTCTTCGTCGAGCAGCTGCTGGCGATCGCGGACGTCAGCGGCGCCGTGGACAGCGCGGCGCGGGCAGGGGTCGCCGACGAGCAAGCGGTCGCAGCGCTCGAGGGGCGGCTGACCCGAGCGGCGCACGATTCCACGATCCGCGTACAGGTCGTGCGGCTCTATGCAGGGGCGCAGTACTCGGCCTACACCTACCGGCGCTACGACGATGTCCGGCTCGTCCTCGCCCCGGAGCTCGGCGTAGGGTACTTCGGGGGCGACGACGACAACTTCACGTACCCTCGCTACGACCTGGACTTCGCCGTGTACCGGGTGTACGACGCGTCCGGCCATCCGTTGGCGACGCGTGACTACTTTCCGGTGAGCCGGGCGGGAGTCTCCGCGGGTGACGCGGTGTTCGTCGTGGGCAACCCCGGCTCGACGATCCGGCTGAGCACCTTGGCGCAGCTCGCGTTCGCGCGGGACGCCCGGCTGCCCCTCAACGTGTGGCTCGCGCGCAGCCGGATCGCCGCTCTCCAGGCGTTCCAGCGGGCGGACCCCGTCGCGGCAGCGGCGCGGCACGTGGACACCGACATTTTCGGATATGCCAACTGGCTCAAGGCGCAGGAGGGCGAGCTGGCGGCGCTGCGGGATCCCGTGCTGTTCGGGCGCCGGGAGCTCGGGGAGTCGGCGTTTCGCGCCGAGCTGTTGCGGCGGGCGGCCGTGGCGAATCAAGCGGCGCTGCTCGACTCGATCGCGGCGGTCGTGCGCGAGCGCATGGCGGTGTACCGGCGGGCCTACGCGTTCATCCCGGATCCGGATCTGGGCTCGGCAACGCTGGCCCGCGCGGCGATCCTCGCGGGCTACGCGCGAGCGAAAGCGGCCGGCGCGCCGCCGGGAGAGCTCGAGCAGCTGGCGCAGCCGGCCCTGGCGATAGCCGACAAGCCGCCGGCGCTCGAGCGCCTGCTCGTGACCGCGGAGTTCGGCGACCTCGTGCACGGGCTCGGAGCGCGCGACACGCTCGTCGTCGGCCTCCTCGGCGGCCGGACCCCGGAGGCCGCCGCGGCCGAGCTCCTCGCCCACACGGTCCTCGCCGACTCCACGCGAGTCCCCGGGCTCCTGGCCGGAGACCTATCAGCGTCCAATGATGCGGCGCTCGTCTTCGCCCGGCGGGTCGGGCAGGCTCTCGGGCCCGCACAGGAGCGGTCGGCGACCCTGGCGGCGCGGGCCCAGGGCCTCGCAGCGAAGCTCGCCCGGGCCCGCTTCGACGTCTACGGAAAGACCCTGCCTCCCGACGCGACCTTCACGTTGCGCCTCGCCGACGGCGTGGTCAGCGGATATCCCTACAACGGCACCCGGGCGCCGCCGTTCACGACGTTCTACGGCCTGTACGACCGCTCGGCGGCGGCGGGCGGCGCCGCGCCGTGGAC
>DATDFP010000087.1:0-10993 GCA_036522535.1 Gemmatimonadales bacterium | reverse complement strand
CGCTCGCCACGCTCAACGCTCTACTCCGGGCACGGAGGTCCCGGCACGACCGGAAGCGTTCCGCGACATGCCCTACGAGTCGCCCGACACCGGCACCATCGCGCCCGGGATGAGCGAGAAGGACGTTTATACGCTGTGGGGTGCCCCCGTAGCCGTGCGGCGCCAGGGTGATTGGACGTACCTCTTCTTCCGGAACGGTTGCGAATACAGCTGCGGCACGGAGGACATCGTGACGCTCCAGAACGGCCGCGTGGTGGACGCCGTGCTGCGCTGGCCGGGCCATGGGTACAGTGGGCAATCGTCCTCGCCTGCGGGGACGAAGCCGCACCCGAGCGTCGGCGGCGACACGCTGACCGTGAAGCCACCGGCCACGCCCTGAAGCCGATGCCCGACAAGCCCAGCAAGAACGAAGAGGAGTATTTCGCCCGGCGCGAAGCCGAGCTGCTGCGCCAGCAGCGCGACACTGCGGAGCGCGCGGCGATCGAGCGGGAGCGCCACTCCCACTTCATGAAATGCCCGAAGTGCGGCTACGACCTGATCACCGGCGAGTGGCACGGCGTTCAGGTCGATCAGTGCACGCACTGCCACGGGATCTGGTTCGACGCAGGCGAGGCGGAGACGCTGCTCCAGCATCCCGAGCCGAGCATCATGGGTCGCGTGTTCCGCGCGGTCATGCGCGGGGTGGCCGGGGCGAAGGTACGCGACTCATGACCCGGGCCACGCCCTTTGCGGGCGACCCGCCCATCACGCCGGACCTCGTACGCGAGCACAATCTCTCCCCCGAGGAATACCGCCGCATCGAAGCGATGCTCGGCCGCGCGCCCACGTTCGCCGAGCTCGGGGTGTTCTCGGCGTTGTGGAGCGAGCACTGCGCCTACAAGCACTCGAAGCCCGTGCTGCGGACGCTGCCGACGACGGGGCCGCAGGTGGTCCAGGGGCCGGGGGAGAACGCGGGCGTGCTGCGGCTCCCGGACGGCTGGGCGGTGGCCTTCAAGATCGAGTCGCACAACCATCCCTCGGCGGTCGAGCCGTACCAGGGAGCCGCCACCGGCGCCGGCGGCATCCTGCGCGACGTGTTCGCCATGGGCGCCCGCCCCGTGGCACTGCTCAATAGCCTGCGCTTCGGGCCGCCGGACGAGGCGCGGAACCGTTACCTCTGCGCCGGGGTGGTGCGCGGCATCGGCGACTACGGGAACTGTGTGGGGGTGCCCACGGTGGGGGGCGAGGTGGACTTCGGGCCGAGCTACTCCGGCAACCCGCTCGTCAACGCCATGTGCGTCGGCCTCCTGAAGGAGCGGGACCTGATCAAGGCTGCGGCGCACGGCGTCGGCAACGTGCTGCTCGTCGTAGGGTCGCGCACGGGGCGGGATGGCATCCATGGAGCCTCGTTCGCGTCGGAGGAGTTGACCGGCGAGAGCACGCGGCGCCGGCCTCAGGTGCAGGTTGGTGATCCCTTCACCGAGAAACTGCTGCTCGAAGCGAGCCTCGAGCTCATCGCGTCCGGGCACATCGTGGCGATCCAGGACATGGGCGCCGCCGGGCTGACGTCGTCTTCGGCCGAGATGGCGGCAAAGGCAGGAGGCGGCGTGGGTGTGGAGATCGACCTCGCGCGCGTCCCGACCCGCGAGCAGGGCATGACTCCGTACGAGATCCTGCTGTCGGAGTCGCAGGAGCGGATGCTGCTCGTGGCACGGGCGGACCGCGTGCGGGAGGTCCAGGCAATCGCGGCCAAATGGGAGCTCGGTGCCACCCCGATCGGCCGCGTGACCGACGACGGCCTGTACCGCGCGACGTGGGGGGAGCAGGTCGTGGTCGAGGTCCCGGCCGAGCGCTTGATCGAGGACTGCCCGGTCTATCATCCCGAAGCCGTGGAGGATGCCCGCATCGTTGAGCTGCGCCGCCAGCGCCCGCATCCCGCATCCCCCATCCCGCCTCCCGGCGAAGCGCTGCTCCAGCTTCTCGACCATCCCCCCGTCGCGTCCAAGCGCTGGGTCTACGAGCAGTACGATTCGACCGTACGGGCGGGCACGGTGATCGGCCCGGGAGGGGATGCGGGAGTGATCAGGGTCCCGGACGCTGATTTCGCCCTCGCGGTCACGGTCGATTGCAACAGCCGTTACGTGCTGCTCGATCCGTACGAGGGGGGCAAAGCGGCCGTGGCCGAGGCGGCGCGAAACGTCGCGTGCACCGGTGCACGTCCCCTCGGAGTCACGGATTGCTTGAACTTCGGCAGCCCCGAGCGGCCCGCCGTCTTCCACCAGTTCCGGGAGGCCTGCCGCGGGATCGCGGACGCCTGCCGGGCGCTCGAGACGCCGGTCACGGGCGGGAACGTCTCTTTCTATAACGAGAGCCCCGAGGGCGCCGTGGACCCGACCCCGGTCGTCGGGATGGTCGGGCTCCTGGCGCATGCAGAGCGTGCCGTCCCGAGTCATGCCCGCGTCACCGGGGACCTCGTGTTCGTGCTCGGCCTGACCCGCCCCGAGTTAGGCGGGTCGGCGTTATGGGAGGTGCTGCACGGGTTGGTCGGCGGCGAGCCACCGCGCGTGGACCTCGCGGCCGAACGGCGGCTCGTGGACTTCCTCGTCGCCGGCGCCGCGGTCGGGCTGTTCCGGTCGGCACACGACTGCTCTCAGGGCGGCCTGGGCGTCGCCCTCGCGGAAGTCGCCATGGGCGGCCCGTACGAGGAGCCGGGCTTCGGGCTCGACATCGATCTTTCGGCTTACGGCTTAGGGCTTGCGGCTGTCGAGTTGCTCTTCAGTGAATCTCACGGCCGAGCGGTCGTCACGTGCCCTCCAGAGCGGGGGGGCGCCCTCGCCGCGCTGGCGCAGGAGCACGGCGTCCCGGCGCAGCGCGCGGGCACGGTGCGCGAGCGGGGCGGGAGACTCCGTATCCGGCTGAGCGACGGCGAGGTCTCACACCGTATCGAGCGACTCCGGGACGTATATTTCAGCGCGATACCCCGTCGCATGGGAGACTGACGGCGACATGTGCGGCATCATCGGCGTCACAGGCGTGCCCGACGCGGCCCGCGTCGCGTATCTGGGTCTGTACAGCCTGCAGCACCGGGGACAGGAGTCGGCCGGGATCGTCGCGCTGGACGGCACGGGCGAAGCCCGGTCGCACCGCGGCATGGGCCTAGTCTCGGACGTCTTCAGCGAACGGGTCTTGAGCGGCTTGCCCGGTGACGTCGCGATCGGGCACGCCCGCTATTCGACCGCCGGCACGTCCGTGCTGCCCAACGCCCAGCCGATGCTCGCCCGCTACCGCGAAGGGCCGCTCGCCCTCGCCCACAACGGCAACCTGACCAACGCCGTGCAGCTGCGCGCGGACCTCGTCGCCAAGGGCTCGATCTTCCAGAGCTCGTCGGACAGCGAGGTCCTGGTCCATCTGATCGCGCGCTCCGAGGCGCGCGAGCCCGAGGACCAGCTGCTCGATGCGCTCGAGCGTGTGGAGGGCGCCTACTCGCTCGTGATCACGGTCGGACGGACGCTGTACGCCGTCGTCGATCCCCGGGGCTTTCGGCCCCTCGTCCTGGGCCGGCTCGGAGGCGGCTGGGTCGTCGCCTCCGAAACGTGCGCCCTCGACATCGCGGGGGCGACGCCCGTGCGCGAGCTCGAGCCCGGGGATTTCCTCCGCATCCAGGGCGCGAAGCTCGAGGAGCTGCCGCGGCTGGCGCCGAAGCCGCACCGCCGCTGCGTGTTCGAGCTCGTCTACTTCTCCCGGCCCGACAGCACGGTATTTCACCGCTCCGTGGACCGGGTGCGACGCCGCCTGGGCCGCGAGCTCGCGCGCGAGCATCCGGCGCCCGGCGCGGACTGCGTGTTCTCCGTCCCGGACTCGGCGAACGCGATGGCGCTCGGCTTTTCCGAGGAATCGGGGGTCAAGCTCGAGCACGCCCTCATCCGGAACCATTACGTGGGCCGCACGTTCATCCACCCGGCGCAGCCGGGCCGGACGACGAGAGTCAAGATCAAGTTCAATCCGGTGCGTGAGGTGCTGGAGGGGAAGAGGGTGGTCGTCGTGGACGACTCCATCGTGCGGGGGACGACGAGCCGGGCGCTGGTGCAGCTCATCCGGCAGGCGGGGGCGAAGGAAGTGCACTTCCGCGTCGCCTCGCCGCCCATCACCGGACCGTGCTACTACGGCATCGACACGCCCACGAAGGCCGAGCTGATCGGCTCGAGCCACGACGTCGACGCGATCCGCCGGCACCTTGGGGTGGACTCGCTCGGCTACCTGTCGCTCGAGGGCATGCTCCGCGCGGCGGGCGGCGACTCCGGCGAGTTCTGTCACGCCTGCTTCTCGGGGGATTACCCGACACCCATCCCGGATGAGCTGGCCGGAGCGCGGCACGCCGCGCCCCTCCAAGTCGCGCTTCCCGTGTAGGCCGCCGTGCCGTCGCTCGAGCGGTGGGTGTACTTCTTCGGCAACGGCCGGGCCGACGGCTCGGCCGCCATGCGGGACATCCTCGGCGGCAAGGGCGCGGGACTCGCCGAGATGGCCAACCTCGGCCTGCCCGTTCCCCCCGGTTTCACCATCTCCGCCAAGCTCTGCGTCTCCTACGTCGAAACCGGCTCCTTCCCCGACGGCCTGCGCGAGGAAGTCGAGCGCCACCTGAAGCAGCTCGAGCAGGCGACCGGCAAGAAGTTCGGCAGCGCGGAGAACCCCCTCCTCGTGTCCGTGCGCTCCGGCGCGGCCGTCTCCATGCCCGGCATGATGGAAACGATCCTCAACCTGGGCCTGAACGACGAGACGGTGCGGGGACTCCTCGCCGGCTCCGGAAATCCTCGCTTCGCGTACGACTCCTACCGGCGCTTCGTGCAGATGTACGGCGACGTGGTGTTCGACCTCGGCAAGGAGCCGTTCCAGCAGGTGCTCGAGGAGTTCAAGCGACGCCGCAACGTCGAACGCGACATCGACCTCCCAGAGGAGGACCTCGAGGCGCTGGTGCGGGAGTTCAAGGCCATCGTCCAGGCGAAGCGGGGCGTCCCCTTCCCCGACGACCCGATGGCACAGCTATGGCGGGCGATCGAGGCGGTCTTCAAGAGCTGGAACACCCGGCGCGCGCTCGACTACCGCCGGGTCCACGGCATTCCGGACGATCTGGGCACCGCCGTGAACGTGGTCGCCATGGTGTACGGCAACATGGGCGACGATTCGGGTACCGGAGTCGCCTTCACGCGCGACTGCCGCACCGGCGAGCCGGTGTTGAACGGCGACTTCCTGGCCAACGCCCAGGGCGAGGATGTCGTGTCGGGGGCACGCAACCCCGAGCCGCTGGACAAGCTGAAGCGCGGCAAGCTCGCCAAGGTGTACCGCGAGCTGGAGCGCATCGCCGCGAAGCTCGAGCGCCACTTCCGGGACGTGCAGGACATCGAGTTCACGTTCGAGCGCGGCACGCTCTACATGCTGCAGACGCGGCGCGCCCAACGCACCGGGCTCGCGGCGGTGCGCGTCGCGGTGGAGCTGGTGCACGAGGGTCTCATCAGCAAGGACGAGGCCGTGCAGCGGGTCCCGCCTCAAGACCTGGACCAGGTCTTCCACCCGATGGTGGACCCGCGTGCCGCGGTCACCGTGGTGGCGAAGGGTCTGCCGGCGTCTCCCGGCGCCGCGACGGGCGAAGCGGTGTTCGATGCCGACGAGGCCGAGGCCCTGGCGAAGCAGGGGCACCGGGTCATCCTGGTGCGTCCCGAAACGAGCCCGGAGGACTTCCACGGCATCGTGGCGGCCGCCGCCGTGCTCACGGCGCGCGGCGGGATGACGAGCCACGCGGCGATCGTGGCGCGGGGGATGGGCAAGACCTGCGTGGTCGGAGCCAACGACATCCACGTGGACCCGGCGGGCGGCCGGTTCCGCGCGAACGGGCGCGTGGTGAAGCGGGGCCAGACCATCACCGTGGACGGCACGACCGGCCGCGTGATCCTGGGCGCCGCCAAGCTGGTGCGACCCAAGATCGGCGAGCACTACGAACAGCTGATGGCGTGGGCCGACGAGCGCCGCCGCCTGCGCGTGCGGGCCAATGCCGACACGCCTGCGGACGCGAAGCGCGCCCGCGAGCTCGGCGCCGAAGGCATCGGGCTGTGCCGCACGGAGCACATGTTCTTCGAGGGCGACCGCATCACCGCGATGCGCGAGATGATCGTGGCGCCCGACGAGACCGGACGCCGCCGCGCTCTCGCCAAGCTCTTGCCGATGCAGCGTGCCGACTTCGAGGGGATCTTCGAGGCGATGGCCGGTTATCCCGTCACCATCCGGCTGCTGGACCCGCCGCTGCACGAGTTTCTACCGCACACACGCGAGGAGATCGCGGCCCTCGCGAAAGCCATGAAGCTGCCGGCGGCGGAGCTACAGCGCCTCGTGGCCTCGCTCGTCGAAGCGAATCCGATGCTGGGCCACCGCGGCTGCCGCCTCGGGATCACCTACCCCGAGATCACCGAAATGCAGGCCCGGGCGGTGTTCGAAGCCGCCGGCCGGGTCGGGGCGCGCGGGCATAAGATCGTGGCCGAAGTGATGATTCCGCTGGTGGCGCACGTGGAGGAGCTGCGCCGCCAGGCGGAGATCGTGCGCCGCGTGGCGCAGGAGGTGTTCCTGGCGGAGGGGCGGGCGGTGCCCTATCTCGTGGGCACCATGATCGAGCTGCCCCGGGCCGCGCTCACGGCGGACGAGATCGCCAAGCAGGCCGACTTCTTCTCCTTCGGGACCAACGATCTCACCCAGACCACGTTCGGTCTGTCCCGCGACGACGCGGGCCGGTTCCTGCCGTTCTACGTGGAGCATGGGATCCTGAAGGACGACCCCTTCCAGGTGCTCGACCAGGAAGGGGTCGGGAAGCTGATCGAGATCGCGGTGCGCCTGGGCCGCGGCACGCGCAGCGACTTGAAGATCGGCATCTGCGGCGAGCACGGCGGTGAACCGAGCTCGGTCAAGTTCTGCCACCACGCGGGCATGAACTACGTGTCCTGCTCCCCGTTCCGCGTTCCCATCGCCCGGCTCGCGGCGGCGCAGGCCGCGCTCGAGGAGCAGGGCGTCGTCAACCGGACAAAAGCTACGGTCTAACTAATCACTTAGGCTGTAACAGCGCGAGCAGACTCAGAAGCAGCACGATCACCACGAAGGCGATGGCGGCGGCGCCGTATCCCGTGCCCTTCGACGTGCGGTGCGTCGTCGCGATGCCGATGCCGTTCAGCGCCGCGCCCCAGATCGAGAACACGTTCACGCTTCGCAGCAGGGCGCCGGCGTAGCCGGTCGCGTCGGGAGCGAGGAGGTCGAGGCCGAGCGCCGGCTGCAGGTCGGCGGGTGACGTGATGCTCTCCACGCCCCGCAGCGACAGGACCGCAAAGCTCGCCACGAGCTGGAGCAGGTAGGTCACGGCGCCGTACGTGACCACGGAGAGGAGCAGGCGATACTTCGCGTCCTCGCCGAACAGCGACACCGTCACCCACAGGAACCCTGCGGAGAGCGCCAGGAAGATGGGCACGAAGACGGCCGAGGCCACGATCTGCGAGGCGGCGATCTTCCCAACGTCGGGGGCCGCGCCGCCACGGGCGGCGGCCGCCTTCGCCAGCATGGGCGCCAGGGCGGCCTTGATGTAGGGCAGCGAGAGTGCGCCAACCCCGACCGAGACGAAGATGATCGCGAGTACCGGCGCGAAGAACGTCGGCTTTTCGCGCACCCGCTCGAACACCTTCGCCGGCTCGAACAGCACCCGCCCGAGATCGAGCACCGCGTCCATCCGTCGCCTCCTCGCAAGGGGACCCGGGAATGGGAAACGGGAAACGTCATTCAATATACGTTTCCCGTTTCCCGTGTCCCGTTTCCCGGTCATTTAGCGGCGCAGCAGCTCCGCGCCCGGCACCTTCTTCAGTCGCTTCGCGACCCTGGCGTTGCTCCGATTCAGCGCCGTGATCCACGTGGGGCCGGGCCAAAGCACCTTTGTCGCGAGACCGTGGATCGCTTCTCTGGTACGCCGCTTCGTTCGGAGCTGGTACCATCGCCCGAGCTCCACGCCGACAACGTAGTACGGCTTCTCGGGAAGATAGCGCACGGCCTTGCGCGCGAGGTATGCGCGTGTGACATCGAAGAATCCTGCAATCTCTCCGCGCAAGCGCTCGACCTCGTCCGGCGGCAGCTCGTGTGGCACGAGGAGGTCATCGCCCGTGACGCCGTGGCGCTCCGCTTCGGCCCGCTCGAGGAGGTCCGCCCCGGCTCTCGCTCGAGCCCGGTAGCGCGCCGCCTCGTCTTCCCGGCCCGCCGCCTCATGGAACGCGGCCACCAGCTCGCAGGCGGTCGGCAGGCAGCCTGGGTCCCGCTCGAGCGCCCGCTCGAGGTGCGCGACGCCGGCGGGGTCGCCCCGCTCGATGAGGATCCGTCCCAGCAGGAAATTCGCCCCGACGTGATCGGGGTTCGCCGTCAGCACCTCACCGAGGAGCGGCTCGGCCGCCGCGTCTCCCTGAAGGTCGAGGGTGAGCCCGATCCGCTCCCACGCGAGCTCGGGTGGCAACGGAACCTCCGCCATCCGCGTCCCGATCTCTTGTAACCGGGCGCGGCCACGCTTCGCGCTCAAGTAGCGCTCGCGCCACGCCGCGCGCACCTGCTCGCGCCACGCCGCGTCGAGTCTCGCCAGCACGGCCTGAGGCGTGACGCCGAGCAGCTCGTCCGCCGCAGTTGAGCGGGCCGATCGGTGGCCGGATGCCACGGCTGC
Source organism: Gemmatimonadales bacterium (assembly GCA_036522535.1). Taxonomy (GTDB): domain Bacteria; phylum Gemmatimonadota; class Gemmatimonadetes; order Gemmatimonadales; family GWC2-71-9; genus AG12. The sequence continues at coordinate 2,292 of DATDFP010000087.1, read as the reverse complement.
CGCCACACCAAGGGCCCCGAGCCGCTCCGATAGCGAGGGGTGCGTGTCGTCGGTGCCCGTCTTGCGGCGCAACGCCTCGACGAGCCAGGCCTGAGCGTCGGTGGGCGCCGGCCCGGCGCGCACCGCACCCGCCAGGCGCGAGACGACTCCATCGGGTGGCTCTTCCTGTTCATGCGTCAGGCGACCCACCGCCGGCCAGTAGCGACGCCCCAGCAACGCGCCGCCCAGCTCGAGGTTGACGAGGGCCCGGCCCAGGCTCTCACGACCCGCAAGCTCGCCCGCGATGCGGTCCGCCTCGTACTCGCGGGTCCGCGCGAGCACGAACGAATACGCGTTGAAGTACGGAGCAAACCGCTCGAGAAACCCCTCGAAGAGGCCCCGCCAGTGGTGCCGCGCCTGGTGCAGGCTCTCCAGGAGCCGGCCCCAGGTCGCGCGGATCCGGTAGATCCACGACCCGAACCGCCCGTGGTTACGCGACAGATGTCCGAGCTCGTGCGCCAGCACCGCGCGGAACTCGTCCGGGGACAACCCGCTCATGAGCGGCAGGCCAAGCTGCAGGTAGTTCTCATACCAGCCGAACGGGCCGAGGCGCGGGCGCTGGGCGACTGCGGCGTTCCACTCGGCGGTGAGGAGGACGTGGTGGAATCGCGGGCAGGCGAGCTTGCGTCGCAGCTCTTCGACCATGGCGAAGAGCGCTGGAGCCTGCGCACGGGTGACCTCGACGCCGTCGGGGAGGGGAAAACGCACCCACAGGGCGCGCAGGATCGCATAGGCCAGAAAGAGCAACGGCCAGCCGAGCTTGATGAGCGCGTTGACGGCAACGCCGGAGACGGATCGAGCCAGCCACACGAGGAGAGCGAGCACCCCGAGAATCAGGGCGAGCATCAGCCAGATGTAGGCGTACCCGAGCAGCGCCAGCAGGGCGAGCCGGATCCTGTAGGCACGCGGATGCAGCCGTGCATACTGTTCGGCGTGCGTCACGAGCGCGTCGTACTGCTCGCGGGTCATTCCCCCCCTCCCCGCTACCCCAGCCGGGACACGAGAACCGGGAACCGGGAAACGAGAAACGGGAAACGGAAAGTGCATCACCTTTCCCGTTTCCCGTTTCCCGGTTTTTCGAGATGGAGGCGCGGGGAATCGAACCCCGGTCCGAGAATGACTCCGATGCCGCTACTACGTGCGTAGGCGACGCTTCTTGAGTCTCACCACCACGGCGCACCGCCGGCCGCGGCAGCAACTAGCCCTTGAAGACTCTCACGCAACCCGTTCGGGCCCCGGGTCACGCCAGCCCGATTTTGCGATACGTGAGCGCCGCCTCAGGCGGGCTGCCACTCACGCAGGTGCGTGAAGCCGAAGCTTACGCAGCCATTGCCAATTCAGAGTTGGCAGTTGTGTGTTTGCCAGTGGTTTTACCAGGTGACTGACGACCTGGGCACGCAGCGACGCCCTCGCCAAACCCGTCGAAGCCTGTCGCCCCCTCGACCCTAAGCTAGTCGGCCGCGGCGGCTTTTTCAACTCGATTGCGGCCCGCCTCCTTGGCGCGGTACAGGGCCGCGTCCGCCGCCGCGCGCAAGTTCTTGACGTCCCGCACGCTCGCGGGATAGCTCGCCACCCCGCACGACAGCGTGAGCCGATGCGGCTCGCCGTCCCAGCGCCACGGTTTCGTCTCCACGGTGCGGCGGATGCGCTCGGCCACTTCGAGCCCCGCGTCCATCGGCGCGTGGGGCATCCAGACTGCGAACTCCTCACCGCCGATGCGGGCCACGAGATCCTTGTCGCGTACGGCCGACACCAGGATTCCCGCGATGTGCCGGAGCGCCGCATCGCCCGCGGCGTGCCCCAGCGTGTCGTTCAGCGTCTTGAAGCGGTCGAGATCGGCGTAAATGAGCGTTGCGATCGGCGGGCTCGGCCCAGCGTGCGTCCCGAGCAGGCGCTCGAACTCTCGCAGGTTGTTGAGTCCCGTAAGGGGATCGAGCACCGCGCGTTGCTCGGCTTCGTACACCGCCCGGGCGGCGGCGAGGCGCGACCCGAGCTCCGCACTGAGTCGCTGGATCTGGTCCGCCGCCGGGGTTCCCTGACGGAGCGGCGGCCCGGTCAGCACCAGCGCGCCGATGGGAAAGTTCCCGTCCGCCAGGGGATACGCCATCCCGGCGCGCTCACCTCGCCGGCGATCCGGAAGTGCGCTTCCAAAGATGTCCTCCGCTCCCTCGGTCGCCACGGGAACTCCGGAGATCACGGCGCGCAGCGCCGGCGCGTCGCCCGGGAGAGCGAGACCGGCGAGTCGCGTGTCCG
>DATDFP010000086.1:0-4426 GCA_036522535.1 Gemmatimonadales bacterium | reverse complement strand
TTCTCCTCGGACGGGGGCGGAAGCTGGAACAGCACGGAGCTGCCACTAAACGAGGGAGCGGTGTTCCACTCCGACCCTGCCGTGGCCTGGGCGCCGGACGGCACGGCCTGGGCCGCGACGCTCGGCATCGACCTCGCGGGGGTGGTGAAGGTGCAGGTGTACAGATCCACGGACCGGGGAGCCACGTGGAGCTTCGTGAGAACGGTCTCGACGGGCGGCGCCAACGACAAGGAGTTGATGTGGATCGACACCGACGATGGGAGCCCTCACAAAGGCAACATCTACGTTGCCTGGGACGAAGTCGGCTCGGGCATGCGGTTCGCCCGCTCTACGGACGGCGGGGCTACGTGGTCTCCCGTGGCCGCCCTGTCGTCGGACGCGGCGATCGGCGCCGACCTGACCACGGGGCCCGCCGGCGAGCTGTACGTGGCCTGGCCGGACGTCACCTCGCGCGAGATCAAGGTCCGCAAATCGACCGACGGTGGAGCGACGTTCGGGCCGGCGCAGCACATCGCGACGACCAACGATCAGTATGAGGTCTCCATCCCCGCGATGTGCAGGCGCAACGTGCTGATCTACGTCGTGATCGGAGTGGACCGGTCGTCGGGGCCGAGGCGGGGGAGCGTGTACGCGGCCTGGGACGACCGCGACGGGGCCGAGGCCGATCCTGGGTGCACCGGCCTGACGAACGCGTCGAACGCGAACGTCTACTTCACGCGCTCCACGGACGGCGGCGCGACCTGGCTCGCGCCTCCCGTGATCGTCCATTCCAACCCGCCCGAGAGCGATCAGTTCAATCCCTGGATGGACGTGGATCCCGACAATGGAGACATCCACGTCGTCTACTACGACACGCGGAACGACGAGAGCCGCAAGGACGTGCGATTGTATTACGTCCGCTCGAGCGACGGGGGAGCGACCTGGGGAGACGAGACCCAGGTCGCCACGGCGCCCACGGACGAGACCGATCCGGCGGCGGACCAGGGGAACCAATACGGAGACTACAACGGCCTGGCCGTGTATCGCGGCGTGGCGCTCCCCACCTGGACCGACCGGCGGGGCGGAGTTCCCGACGGAAAGGAGCAGATTTACACGGCCCGCATCAGCGTGGGCGGTTCTCCTCCCGCACCACCCCCGCCCGCCGCGTTGTCGGTCCAGCTCGTGCCCAACGTGGCGCTCGATCCCGCCCAGACGGCGACGGCACGTGCGACACTCACCCGGGGTGGTGCACCGGCGGTTGGGGAAGAGGTGTTGTTCGCGACAGCGAACCCGAGCATCGCCTCCGTGTCGCCCGGCTCCGTGACAACCAACGCGGAGGGTGTGGCGGAAGCGATCGTAACGGCGCAGAGCCGCGGTAATACCACGCTCACCGCGGCCGCGGCAGGCCAGATCGCCGTCGCTGCGGTCCGCGTGCCGGCCCTCTCCGCAGTGGGGGCCGCCGGGTTGGTCCTCGCCATGGGCCTGCTGGCCCTCTACCGCCTGCGACGGCAAGCGCGCCGCACCTGACATGTGCGGCCACCCACGCAGCAGTCCGTGGCGGTCTCTTGTCATCGTGGCGGCCGTCGGTTTGGCGGCCTGGGTGTTGTATCGTGAAACGATCGTCGGGCCCGTCGTCTTGCCGCTGCAGGTGCTGACGGCCCGGGTCACGCTGGCCTCGGTTCACCTGATCGGGCTCGAAGGCGCGCGTCTCGGCATCGTGGTCTATCACCCCAGGGGGTTCGGCTACGAGATCTCTCACGGATGCACGGGGCTCGTGCCGGTCGCCTTGCTCGCGACCGGGATCATCGCGTACCGGGCGTCGGTAGCCAAGAAGATCGTCGGCGTCCTGGTGGGCGCGCCCGCACTCCTCTTGCTGAACCTGGTTCGCCTGGTGCATCTCTATGTCGTCGGAGTCCGTCGGCCAGGCTGGTTCGCTCCCCTGCACGAGTGGGTTTGGGAGCTCGTGGTGGTCCTGGCTGCGGTCGGTTTGTGGGTCGCGTGGCTAATTTGGGTAGATCGGGATCTCTCGCACGATGCAACCCGTGGGGATCGGGACGAAATTCGCGTTCTTGCCGCTGACGCTGGGCGGACTGCTCCTGTCGGCGCTACTGATCCATCGGAGCCTCCCCGACTCGAGACGAGTCGACCCTTCGACAGAGCATCGTTCAGTGCCGCCGCCAGTGGCCCTGAACGGTGCAGGGGGAGCGGGAACGCACACGCCCGGCAGGCCGGGGACGCCGGGGGCGCAGGGGGCGCAGGGGCGAGACACGATCCGCGCACGCTATCCTAAGGATTGGGATGTCCACATCCCGCCGGGCTCCCGGCTCGACTCGCTTGCTCGTGCACTCACGCGGGACGTGGCCGCCCTTCCTCCTCGAGACCTCGAGGATCAGACCCCGCTGCCGCTTTGGTTTCGCGTTTACCTGAGAAGGAAGAACCCCAACCTTCCCACCACCGGCCCGTATCAATACCCACGCTCGGCACCTGCGCTACTCCGGTGGATGGTTCAGCATGCGGACTCGGTGAAGCTGTAACGCGGGTGCTGAAGGTAGGTCAAGCCATCCGATACGCGGGTTAGGTCCCTTGTTATGAGGGACTGAAGTCCCCGCTCGGCGGCGGCGCGTCCTGAAGGACGCATTGCACAGGACGCGGCGGGCTGAATCGGCGTCCTTCAGGACGCCCTCCGGCCGAGTTGGGGCTTCAGTCCCTCATAAAACACGTCGAACTGCTTCGATCCTCATCAGAGATCTCAATACGCCCTATCTCTGTGAAAAGAAAATGCCAGACACCCTCGGGTGTCTGGCAGCCCTGCGTGCTTGCGGTGCTCCGGAACTACTGAGTCGACTTCGCGTCCTGGGCAGGCTTGGCGTCCGTGGCGGGCGCCGCGTCCTGCGGCTTCGCGTCCGGTGCAGGGGCGACAGCCTGAGCGGTTTCGCGCGTGAAGACCGCGCGCCAGGCGTGGTCCAGCGGCGCCCAGGTGAAGTGGTCCTGGTCCATCATGCTCAAGGCTGCGGACTGCTGACCTGCGGCCGCGTCGAGCAAGAGGGACATCGGGCTGAACGTGATTCGCGGCTCGGCGGCGTCCGCGACGCCGGTCATGAACTCCGCTCCTGACCCGGCATTGGACACCGAGGTGCTGTAGAAGCGACCGCTCCGCTCGTCGAACCCGATCATGCCCTGGCTCTGGACGGCGGTGTGATCGAGCTGTTCCGTCCATTCCACGCGGAGGTCGTCGAACAACGCTCTCACCGCCCGAGTGCCGGATGCGTCCGGAGCGCCGTCGAGGTTCCCCGCGAACCAAATGTCGAACCGCCACGTCCCCACGAGAGTGTGGAGGAAGCTCCGGGCTGCCGGCGCAGCGCGAGACTGTTCGAGCGGCACGCGGGCAGCCGACGCAACCTCGCGCCTCACGCCCTGGGCGACGAGACTCTGAGCAGCGGCTGCCACGATGGCGACTGCCCCCGCTACGATATATCCGCACCTGGAAAGACTACGCATTGTCATTATCGATCCCCCGTTTGCAGTAGGGGGGGTGCACGGAGCATGCCACAGCTAGACCGGCACGCGCGGCACGGTCCCAAACGCTCGACACCGGCGCGTTTGCTCTGGCCGGTGAGGGAGGGAAGGCGTGAGGGGCGTCACACGTTTCCGGCGACGAGACACGCGTCTCGCCCGCCCCTTTGCAGGTTGCACGTGCTCCCGGTCACGAGGCGCCGGGCCGCCGACCGGGCCTCAGATCGCCCCGCTCTTCGTTAGCCGTGGCCGCGACCAGGAGGCGGGGGGGGGCGCGGCGCGAGCGCGTTGCGCGTCGCTTCGCTCTTTCCTCGCCCATTCGCCGGAAACCTTTTGGGCTGTATAGTTGCTTGGCATGCATCGCAGGCGCATCACCCCCACCCCGGAACAGGAAATGGCCATGGACGCAAGGATAGGCTTGCCGCCCCCACGCCACCGAATTGCGCGCTTGCTCGTAGCCCTGGTGATGGTCGGCCCCGGCGGGGGAGGGGTTTTCGCGCAGGCCCCGCTGCCCGCAGCCGAGGGGCGGGCCGGGGGGGCCGTGTTCGAGCCGCTGCGCGCCGACCCGAAGGAGCCGGAGTTCTTCGCCACCTACCTCTGGACCCGCTCGCCGCGGCTCGCGTCGAGACTCGGTTCGGTCGGGTTCGGTGAAACGATGAGCCTGCTCCGGACAGCGGACTGGCAGCTGGCGGTCGCCGCCGGCGTGTTTTCGCAGTTCGACATGGCGCGGGTGACAGCCGACCTGATGAACACCGACTATCTCGTCGGCATCCCACTCACCTACCGACACGGCGCCCTGTCCACGCGATTCCGAGTCTACCACCAGAGCTCGCACATGGGCGACGAGTACATGGTGCACAACCACGCGCAGCGCGTCGACTTGAGCTTCGAGGCTGTGGAAGCCCTCGTCGCGCGCGAGCTCTCCCATTGGCGG
>DATDFP010000085.1:0-8916 GCA_036522535.1 Gemmatimonadales bacterium | reverse complement strand
GTCGCCGAGCCACTGCGCCGCCCGATCCTGCGCCCCCTTTCCCAGGCAGAACTCGGGCGGCTCGCCGTCGGGGTGCGCGTCCAGCCGCCGCGCCGCCTCGAAGTAGCGCTCCGCCACGGGGACATGGGTGCGATAGACGTCGAGCTTGGTCGAGATGAGCAGGGCCCGGCCGAGCTTGCGCTTGCGGTAGCTCGACCAGCGGCAGCGCACCAGCAGCCGCAACGCGGCGCTGCGCACGCTGCCGTGCAGGTCCAGCCCGTGCGTCGGCCCGAGGCCCCGCAGCCGCCGGGCGAAATGGCGGATCGGCTCGCCGGGCTCGAGCGAGACGACCGCGGCGAGGTGCGGGTTGTCGGAGACGAGCGGGGCCATCGCGCGCTTCGTCACGTAGACCAGCTTCGCCTCGGGGTGGCGCCGGGTGAGCGCCCGCACCAGGGGCGTGGTGAGCAGGATGTCGCCGATGGAGCTGAAGCGCACGACGAGCACGCACAGCACGGCGCCAAAGCTACGGCTGCGTTGCCGCGCTTCGCCAGTCATCATTAGCTTTGGTCCATGCCGCGCCCCAAGAGCATTCTCTGGGTGGACGACGAGGTGGAGGGGCTCGCCGCTCACCGGCGTTTCCTCGAGGCGCAGGGCTTCACCGTCGCGTCCGCGGCCCACGGGGACGACGCCCTCGCCCTGCTGCGCCGCCAGCCGTACAGCGTCGTGCTGCTGGACGAGCAGATGCCCGGCCGGCGCGGCCTCGAGCTGCTCCCCGAGATCCGCGCGATCGACGCGGGCGTGCCCGTGGTCATGGTGACGCAGAGCGAGGAGGACGCGACGCTGCGCGAGGCGATCGGCGCCGCGGTGGACGACTACCTAGTGAAGCCGGTGCACCCGCGCCAGATCCTCTCCGTGATCACCCGGCTGCTCGAGGGCGACCGAATCCGCCAGCAGCGTCTGGCCCGCGACTTCGTGACGCGATTCCGCGAGCTCGAGGGCCGGCGGGGCGCGTCGCTCGCGTGGCGCGAGTGGATCGAGCTCGTCGCCGAGCTGGCGCGCTGGGAGGTGCGCCTCTCCGCCTGCAACGAGCCCGGCCTGTCCGAGGCGCTCCGCACCCTGCAGCGGAGCCTCCGCGCGGACTTCGCCGGGTACGTGCGCCACCACTTCCCCCGCTGGTTGGCGAACCCCGAGGGAGACCGGCCGCCGCTGTCGGTGGACGTCGTCTCCGAGTTCGTGGTGCCGGTGCTCGAGGCCGAGGGGCGGGTCTTGTTCATCGTCGTCGACTGCCTGAGGCTCGATCAGTGGGCGGTGCTGCGCGATCTCATCACGCCGCTGTTCGAGGTCGAGGAATCGCATTACTACAGCATCCTGCCCACGGCCACGCCGTTCGCGCGCAACGCCATCTTCTCGGGCCTCTTCCCGATGGAGATCGCCGCGCGCCATCCCGAGTGGTGGGCCCAGCCCTCGGACGAGGAGAGCCTGAACGCCCACGAAGCGGCGCTGCTCGTCGAGCAGCTGCAGGAGCTGGTGGGGAAACCGGTGCCCGTGCGATACGAGAAGCTGTTCAGCGCGGGCGAGGGCGGTGAGCTGCTGCGCCGGCTCCCCGCGCACCTGGCGCAGGATGGCGTGACGGCGCTCGTCTTCAACTTCATCGATCAGCTGACGCACGGGCGCTCGGAGAGCGCGATCCTGTACGAGGTGGCGCGCGACGCCGCCGCGCTGCGGGGGATCACCCGGACCTGGTTCGAGCGCTCGCCGGTGCTCGCCGCGCTGCAGGAAGCCGAGCGCCGGGGCGTTTCGGTGCTGCTCACCACCGACCACGGCTCGATCCTTTGCGAGACGCCCGCCACCGTCTACGCGAAGCGCGACGCCACCGCGAACCTGCGCTACAAGTTCGGCGAGGATCTCCGCGCCGAGCACCCGGAGGCCGCCATCACGGTGGAGGACCTAAAGGCCTTCGGCCTGCCGGGGATGAGCCTCGGCGTGCGGCTGCTGCTCGCCACGACGGATCGCTTCTTCGTCTATCCGACCAAGCTGCGCGAGTACCAGGCCCGGTATCGCGGCTCCTTCCTGCACGGCGGCGTGACCCCGGAGGAGATGATCCTGCCCGTGGCCCTGCTCACCCCCCGCGGCCGGCGCGGCGGAGTCGGGAGTGGGGGATCGCGCTGAATGGGCCGCAGCGCCCGCGTCCTCGGCCTGCTCCGCCCCTACGCCCCGCTCTTCGTCGCCAACATCTTCGTGACGGTGGTGGCATCGCTCATGGACGGGGCGACGTTCGTGCTGCTGATCCCATTTACGCGCGCGCTGTTCGGGCAGCAGGCGCTGCCGGCCACGGGGGGCTCCACGGTCGAGACGGTGCTCGCCAAGGTCGCGGGGCCGTGGCTCGCCGCGGGGGCGCCGGAGACGGCGCTGCGCAACGTGGTGCTCGTGCTGCTCGTCACGCTCGTGGTGAAGAACGTCGCCACCTACGCCGCGGCGATGAGCAGCGTGGCGATTGAAGAGGGCGTGGTCCGCGACCTGCGCGTGCGGCTGTTCCGGCACCTGCAGACGCTGCCGCTCGGCTTCTTCCAGCGCACCCGGGCGGGCCAGCTCCTCGCCCGCGTCATCAGCGACACCGACCAGGTGAAGACCGCCGTGACCGCGGCGCTCGCGTCGTTCCTCCGCAACGCGAGCCTGATCCTGGTCTACGTCGCCATCCTGTTCGGGCTCTCGTGGCGGCTCACCCTGCTCGCGCTGGTCCTGGCCCCGCTGCTGGCGCTCATCATCCGCCCGGTGATCGCGCGGGTGCGCCGGCGCTCGCGCGAGCAGGCGGAGGACCGCGGCGAGCTCACGAGCCTTGTGAGCGAGATGGTGTCGTCGGTGAAGCTGGTGCGGGCCTACGTGGCCGAGGCGTTCGAGATCGAGCGGTTCCGGCGGCTCGCCGACCAGTACCGCAAGCGCGTGCTGCGCGCGCAGGGGGCGTCCACGCTGATGAGCCCGCTCAGCGAAGTGTTCGCCGGCATCGTCATCGTGCTGCTCTTCTCGGTCGGCGCCCGCCTCGCGCTCGGCGCCTCGGCGGCAGGGGGGCTGCCCCCGGCGGTGTTCATCGCCTTCCTCATCGTCGCGCTCCGGCTGATGTCGCCGGTGAAGGCGGCGGCGCAGTACCCCACGATCATGGCGGGCGCGGTGGCCGCCGCGGACCGCGTCTTCGAAGTGCTCGACGTGCCGGCCGACGAGGGCGATCACCCCGACGCGACCGAGGCGCGGTTCCGGGAGGAGATCGAGTACCGCGGCGTGTCGTTCTGCTATGATGGCGAAGCCCCGGTGCTGCAGGACGTGAACCTCGCCGTGCGGCGCGGCCAGGTGGTCGCGATCGTCGGGCCGTCGGGGGCGGGGAAGACGACGCTCGTCGACCTGCTGCCGCGCTTCTACGAGCCCACCGAGGGCGCGATCCTGATGGACGGCGTGCCGGTGACGCGGTACACGCGCGCGAGCCTGCGGCGCCTCATGGGGATCGTGTCGCAGGAGACGATTCTCCTGAACGACACGGTGCTTGCCAACATCGCCTACGGCCGCGCCGACTTCGCCCGGGAGCAGGTCGAGGCCGCGGCCCGCGCCGCGAACGCCCACGACTTCATCGTCCAGCTCCCGCAGGGCTACGGCACGCTGCTGGGCGAGCGCGGCACCCGGCTCAGCGGCGGGGAGCGCCAGCGCATCGCGATCGCGCGGGCCCTGCTGCGCGATCCTCCCATCCTCATCCTCGACGAGGCGACGAGCGCGCTCGACATGGAGGCCGAGCGCCTCGTGCAGGAGGCGATCGACCGGCTGATCCAGCGCCGCACGGTGCTCGTCATCGCACACCGGCTCGCCACGGTGCAGCACGCGGACGTGATCGTGGTGCTCGCCGGGGGACGCATCGTCGAGCACGGCACCCACGCGACGCTCTACGCCGCCGGGGGACTGTACCGCCGGCTGTACGACCTGCAGTTCCGCGACTGACATGCTGTCGGGCTTCACGATCGTCCGCAACGCCGTCAAGCTCGACTACCCCGTCATCCCGGCGATACGCTCGATCCTCGGCATCTGCGACGAGGTGGTGGTGAACGTCGGGAAGTCGGAGGACGGGACGCGCGACCTGGTTGCGGGCCAGGGCGACCCGCGCATCCGGATTCTCGACACCGAGTGGGACTTCTCGTTAGGCAGCGGCGCGCTCTCCATCGAGACGAACCGCGCGATGGCGGCGTGCCGCGGCGCCTGGGGGCTCTACATCCAGGCCGACGAGGTGCTGCACGAGACCGGCGCGGCGATCCTCGCGGCCAGCCTGCGGGAGTGGCACGGCGAGCCCGGCGTCGAAGGGCTGCTCGTGGACTACGTCCACTTCTACGGGGACTTCGACACCATCGCTACCAACCGGCACTGGTACCGGCGCGAGGTGCGTTGCGTGCGGTTGGGCGGGGACGTCCGGTCGTACGAGGATGCGCAGGGCTTCCGGGTCGGCCCCGAGCTGCGACGGGTCCGCGCCCGCGCGACCGGCGCCCGGATGTTCCACTACGGCTGGGCGGGGCCGTCGCAGGCGGTGCAGCGCAAGCTGGCCGCCTCGAAGGAGATCTTCACCGAGGCGGTGGACCGGCTCGAAGCGCGCGCCGCGCGGCGGCACGCGCTCGACTGGACGCCTCTGCTGCGGCCGTTCCGGGGCACCCATCCGGAAGCCGCCCGCGACTGGATCGCGGCCCGGCGCGATGCGGGGGAGCGCGCGGTCGGCCCGCGCTCCTTCAGGTTCGGGCACCTGCGGCTGTACCTCTCCGACTGGATCGAGCGCCTGACCGGCGCGCGGGTCTTCGAGTACCGGAACTACGTCGAGGTATGACGGCGCGACCCTTCGCGGGGCTGCGCGTCGTCCTCGTGGCGGCGTTCAACCCGCGCTACCACCGGAGCGGGCGCGCCCTCGCCGCCGCGCTCGAGGAGCTCGGCTGCGAGGTCCGGCGCTGCGAGGAACGGCTCCGCGGCCTGAACGCGCTGCTGCGGCGCCCGCTCGCCAGGCGGCTGCGGGCGCTGCTCGCGCGCGAGCCCGCGTCGCTGGTGCTCGTGTTCAAGGGGACCAAACTCGAGCCCGCCGACGTGCTGGAGCTGAGAGCGCTCTCCCGGGCGCGCTGGGTGAACTGGTTTCCCGACGACCCGCACGAGCTGCACGTCTCCGCGCGCCTCGCCCCCGCGTACGACCGGTTCTTCACCCATGACTCCTCGAGCCTCGACGCCTACGCCCGCGCCGGCGCCCGGGCCCACTATCTCGCCTTCGGCTGCGACCCCGCGTATCATCGGCCGGTCGCTGCGGGCGCGCGCTGGCGCTCGCCGCTCGTTTTCGTCGGCTCGCGCCGCCACGCCCGCGAGCGGGCGGTCCGGGCGCTGGCGGACCTGGGCATCAAGGTGTGGGGTCCCGGGTGGCCGGCCGGCCCGGTGTACGGGGAGGCCTTCGTGCGGGCGCTGTCGGGCGGCACCGTCGGCGTGAACATCCACGAGCACTTCGATGAGGGGGACGCGCCGGCGCGCTATGGAACCGGCGCCAATATGCGGGTGTTCGAGCTGGCCGCGATCGGCACCCCGCAGCTCTCCGACGCGAAGGCGGACATCACGCGGCACTTCTCCGCCGACCGCGAGATCGTCTTGTACCGCACCGTGCCGGAGCTCTGCGACCGCGCCCGGGCCCTGCTCGGCGACGATGGGCTCCGGCGATCACTGGCGGCGCGGGCGCGGGAGCGCGCCCTGCGCGAGCACACCTGGCGACACCGGTTGGAGGAGCTGCTCACGGTGACGCTGCGATAGCCATGTGCGGCGTCGCCCGCCCCGGCGGCACCTTCCCCGTCTCGAGCACGGACCGGTAGACGCGCACGTACTCCTCCGCCATCACCACGTGCGTGAAGTGGCGCTCGGCATGGGCGCGGCAGGCTGCGGGGCTGCGTGTGTGGATCGCCTCCGCCGCGGCGATCATCTCCTCCATCGTGTCGCACAGCGCGCCCACCTCGGGCGTGACCAGCTCGGGGAGCGCGCCGCGGTGCGTGCCGAGGACCGGCGTGCCCGACAGCAGCGCCTCGACGGTCACGAGACCGAACGGCTCGTCCCACTGCGCGGGGTTCCAGACGCAGCGCGCCCGCGCGAGCAACGCCGCCTTGCGCCTGCCGTCCACCTCGCCCACGTACCGCACACCGCCCGTGAAGCTCGGCCGCCAACCGCCCGCCACCACGAGCTTGTGCCCGGTCCCTTTCGCGGCCTCGACGGCCCAATGGTACCCCTTCGTGCTGTGCAGGCGGCCGAGGAAGAGGTCGAACTGCTCCGGTCGCTTCGGGAACCGCCGGTAGACGTACTCTGCGGGATCGAGCCCGTTGTAGACGAACGCTTCCGAGCCGTGCCTGCGCGCGTGGTCGAGCGACAGGAAGATGGTGTTGGGCCAGGGGTGAGTGCCCGGCTTGAGGTTGCGGTGGATGGTCTGGACGAACGCCAGCGAGTCGGGCCCGCGCGCCAACGGAAAATGGGCGTGCAGGATCTCCGCGTCCTTCGGCAAGAACGGCGATAGGGCCGCCGGATCGTCGAGCTTCCGGGGCGGCACCTCGACCACCGTGGCCTCGCCGACACGCGTGCCGGGCGGGGCGAGCAGCGTCACGCGGTGCCCCAGCGCGACAAGCCCGCGCACCAGGGCAATGATCACGCGCTCGGGGCCGCCGTATCCCTTCGCCGGCAACAATTGATGGGAGGCTACGACGACGTGCATGCGCCGGATAGTATAACCACCTTGGCAAACCCCTACCCGTTACCGGCGCCCCAGGGTCAACACCGCGTAGGCACAGTCCGGCCCTTCGTAGACCCGCGCTCGAAGCTCCCGCTCGCCCCGCCACCGCCCGAGCGCCGCGATCTCGCTTTGCCGGGTGGCGTCGTCCAGCAGGACGACGGAGCCGGGCGGGAGCCGCGCCCCGACGAGCGGGAGCAGGCCGTAACGCCCGCCCTTCGTAACGCCGGGTGGACCGTCGCAGACGACGAGGCGGAACTCGTCCGGCCAGACGTCCTCGGGAACGTCGTACCAGGCAAACGAGCCGCGGTCGAGCAGCGGGGCGAGATGCAGGCGAACGCCGGTGATACCGTACTCCCGCAACACTTCGGCGACGCGGCGGTACCACTCCGCGCTGTGCTCCACCGTGTGCACCACCACCCCGTGGCGACCGGCGAGAGCTCCGAGCAGGATCGTCGTGAGGCCGCTGCCGCACTCGAGGATGGGTCCCTCGGCGGCGACCGCGTGCCTCGCGACTTCCTGGAGGTACTCGAGATTCGCGCTGTACCCTTCGTCTCCCCAAGCGCGACGGAGCGCCTGCAGCAAGACGGGCGCCGGCACGCGCCCTCTTGGCAGCTTCAGCAGGCGCTGGAGCGCCATCCGCAAGCGATAACGTTGCACCGTCTCGCGTACGGCGCGCTTGGTACTCTGGGGAATCAGGCCACTCAGCGAACTGGGGACCATATTGCGTGGTCTCCTTTCTGCTCGTCTTCTTGAAACGTGGCGCTGGACGGGGTACGGTAAGTGAGTCCCAATGCCAGAGCGCCCCGCGTGTCCGAGGGTCTTACCTACACCGGCCGACGCCGTAAGATCGAACCTTGAGGTGCCGCCTGGCTGGCGCAGTCTTCGGTGGGCGCGAGCTCACGCTGTATAGACGCTCGGCTCGACACGCCGTTAGAGGGCGATTCGATGACGACCGGCCGCGCATGCGCAAGGTCGCAGCGCAGTGCTGGCGTCGTCCGCTTCGTCACTCGCCGGCTTGACGAAGCGTCAGTTCTTGGGGACGCAGAACACGTCGTAGACGTTCCACCCCATGAGATTCTCTGGAGTGACGAGCTCCCCCAGGAAGTTCTTGTTCCCCTCCATGCGGTGCACCACGTAACCGTGGCCGACCAGGAAGTCGTACAGCTTGAGCCGATAGGCGGGCGCGGACTTCCGGAGGCTAAACATCTCCACCTGCAAATAGGGTCGCTGGCCGCGAATGAGGTCCTCCAGAGTCTCCAGGATGGGCAGGTCGAATCCTTCGGCGTCCACTTTGATGAACCGGAGCCGCGGAATCAGACCGGCGTGCCTCCCGGTCAGGAAGGCCTGCAGGTTCCTCCCCTCGACCTGGACCTGGAATGCGCTTCCGTGCAACCACTTGCTCATGCCCTCGTGAAAGCCCCCGTTGCAGTAGCCTTCTTCTCCGTACTGAAACTCGTAGTACCCGTCGGCCCGCATGGCGGCGAACATCAACGGGATGATCTTGGTCTTGCCCGGGTTGAGGCTGGCGTTCCGCTCCAGCACCGGAAACACGTATGGGTTGGGCTCGAGCGCGAGCACGAGACCCGAGGCGCCCACTGCCAGCGCGATGGGGATGGCCGTGTCGCCGGTATGGGCGCCGATGTCGATTGCGACGTCGCCGGCCCGCAGGAACCGGCGTAGCTGATCCACGTTGGCCTGGACCTCGGAGGGCGCGACCCGTTGGGCGCCGGGGTGCAGCCAGCGGGCGACCTCGATCCGGCCCTCTCTGGGGAGGTCGTGCGCCTCGATCACGAATCCGAAGGTCTTGGGCTTCGGCTTGAGCCCCAGAAGGTAAATGAACTCCTTGGCTTTCAGCGGCGTGCCCTCGTGCTGGCTGGCCAATGGACAGAATGGAAGAGTGAGCGGCTCCGCAAGACTACGCGACGGGTTCCCTTGGCGCCCCATGGTCCTTGCCAGGGGATGATACGTAACTAAACTAGCGGTCGGGCCAATGCGCGACCCGCCCCTCACGATTCTTCAGCTGACCCACCAGGGCGGGCCTGCCGGCTCGACACAATCGATCTTCGATCTGAGCCGGGCGCTCGCGCGGCGTGGCCACCGCCTGCTGGTCGGGTGCCGCTCGGGTGTGCTGCTCGCCCGGCTGGCGCAGGAGGCCGGCCTCGCCGTCGTGCCGCTGC
>DATDFP010000084.1:0-15420 GCA_036522535.1 Gemmatimonadales bacterium | reverse complement strand
CGGGGTCCCTGGGGTCCCCGGGGTCCCTGGGCTCCCCGGGGTTCCCGAGCTGGCGCCCGGGGTTAGTAGGGCCTTTCCGTCTCCGCCCTCCCACGGCGGAGGCACCCGCGTGGGCTCGGGCCATGGTATCTCGGGGAACCGCGCCGGCCCGAACCGCGGCTCCTCTCCTTTCTGCTTGCGGCGCAGCGCCTTGAACACCTTCTCCGGCGTGATCGGTACCTCGTCGATCCGCACGCCGACGGCGTCGTACACCGCGTTCGCGACGGCGGGCGGGACCGGGAGGAGCGGGCCCTGGCCGCACTCCTTCGCCCCGAACGGGCCGTTCGGGTCCGGGTCTTCGACGACGTAGGTGACCACGTCGCACATTTCCAGCGTGGTCGGGCTCTTGTATTCGAGCAGGCTCGGAATCTTGTGCACGACGTTGCGGTTGCCGCGGTAGGCCATCTCCTCCATCAGCGCCTCTCCCAGGCCCATGTAGACTGAGCCCTCGATCTGGCCCATCACGGTCGTGGCGTTGATCGAGCGCCCCACGTCGTGCGCGATCCAGACGCGCGGCACGCGCACGATGCCTGTCGCCGTATCCACGTCCACTTCGGCCACGCAGGCGCTGTAGGAGTACGCCGGCGACGGCCCGACTCCCGAGCCGCGGTACTTGCCGGGCGATGGCGCGGGCGTGTACGAGCCCACCGTTCCGATCGTCCCTTCGGCCGCTTCGGCGAGCTGGACCGCCTCGGCGAAGGTGATGCCGCGCGCCGGGTCCTCGACGTCGAACACCCGGGCTTCGGCGAACGCCAGTCGCTCTACCGGAACGTCGAGCTTCCGACTCGCGTGCCGGGCGATGATGTCGCGCGCCCGCTCGGCGGCCTGAATCGCGGCGTTGCCGGTCATGAGCGTCACGCGGCTCGAGTAGCTCCCCAGATCGACGGGCGTCAGGTCGGTGTCGCCCGTGACGATCGCGATGTCGAATGGATCGAGGCCCAGCACTTCCGCGACGAGCACCGCGAGAATCGAGTCCGAGCCCTGGCCGATCTCGGTCGAGCCGCAGAACACCGTGACGCCGCCGCCGCGATCGCACTTGAGCTGCACGCCCGAGTGGGGCATCGCGTTCCAGTAGATCGGCAGCCCGGCGCCCGTGATGTAGCTCGAGCAGGCGAGCCCGACGCCCTTTCCGTGCGGCAGCTTTCGGAACTTCCGCTTCCACCCGGACCCTTCGACCACCTTGCGCAGGCATTCGCCCAGCCCCATCGACCCGACCCGTAACCAGTTGGCGGTGAGCGAGTTCGGCGGGACGAGATGCCTGAGTCGCAGCTCGGCCGGATCCATCCCGAGCTGCTCGGCGATCCTGTCGAGGTGGACTTCGAGGGCGAACCGCGGCTGTGGCGTACCATGCCCGCGCTTCGGCCCGCACGGCGGCTTGTTCGTGAACGCTCGTGCGCCCTGGAACTTGTAGCGTGGGACGTGATAGGTGACCGTCTGCAGCGCGCCCGTGTAGTACGTGCTCGCCACGCCGTAGGAGCCGTAGCCGCCGCCGTCGAGCAGCGACTTGAAGTGCATCGCGGTGATCGCGCCGTCCTTCTTCACTCCCGTCTTCACCCACATGAGCGCAGGATGGCGGCCGCGATGGCAGTAGAACACCTCCTCGCGCGTCAGCGTGATCTTCACGGGCCGGCCCGTCACCATGGCGAGCTTCGCCGCCACGATCTCGTGGCTGAACGGGTCGCTCTTGCCGCCGAACCCGCCCCCGTTGGGGGTCGCGATCACCCGGATCTTGGCGGGCGAGAGCCCGAGCACCTTCGCCAGCGCGCGATGCACGTAATGCGGCGTTTGGGTGGAGCTCCAGAGGGTGATCTTCCCGTCGGGAGACCAGTCCGCGACGGCGGCGTGCTGCTCCATCGGCAGGTGGGTGTTCCCATCGAAGAAGAGCAGGTCCTCGCGCACAAGGTCCGCGTCGGCGAACCCGGCCTCGACGTCGCCGAACTCCAGGTTGATCAACTTGTGCAGGTTGCCATCGTCGCCGTACTCGTGGATGCGCGGCTCGGGGTGCGCCACGGCGTCTTCGGCATCGGTAATGGCCCGGAGCGGCTCGTACTCGACGGCGATCAGATCCAGGGCAGCGGTCGCGGTCTCCTCGCTCGTCGCCGCAACAGCCGCGACCGGATCGCCCACGAAGCGCACCTTGTCGAGCGCCAGCGCGTGCTCGTCCTGGCTCACCGGCAGGATGCCGAACGGGATCGGCAGGTCTCGCCCGGTGAGCACCGCTTTCACACCCGGGAGGGCGGCGGCCGGCGCCGTGTCGATGCGGACGATGCGGGCGTGTGGGTGCGGGCTGCGGAGCAGCTTCGCGTACAGCATCCGGGGCAGGAAGAGGTCGTCCGCGAACCTCGTGACACCGGCGACCTTGGCGGTCGCATCGACCTTGCGGTGGGCCTTCCCAACCACCCGTAGGGCGTCCGAGAGCCGCTTACCGCCGTCCATACAACGACTCCTCCGCCGGCTTCGCGTCCTCGCCCCGCAGGCGCGCCGCGGCCAGCTCCACCGCTTCGTAGATCTTGATGTAGCCGGTACAGCGGCAGAGGTTGCCCGACAGGGCCTGCTTGATCTCCTCCCGTCCAGGCCGCGCGTTCTCGGAGAGCAGCGCCTCGGCGGCGAGCAGAAAGGCCGGGGTGCAGTAGCCGCACTGCGCCGCACCGAGCTCGGCGAAAGCCTCCTGTAGCGGGTGCAGTTGACCGCCCTGCGCCATGCCTTCGACCGTCTTGACGCGCCGCCCGGCGCATGCGAGACCGAGGGCGAGGCAGGAGAGCACCGGCTTCCCGTCGACGAGCACCGTGCAGGTGCCGCACTCGCCCAGCTCGCAGCCGTGCTTCGTGCCGGTCAGGCCGAGGTCTTCGCGCAGCACTTCGAGCAACGTCTTGTGGGGCGCGAAGGCGACCTCGACCGGCTCGCCGTTCAGCTCGAAGGCGATCTTCGCCTTGGCATCGGGCATACACGCGAAACGTAAACTTGATAACCGGCACGGGCCAAGGCAGCTTTGGGTCCCTATGAGGGCGGACGGGCGGACAGGCGGACTGGCGGTCGGACTAGTGGTAATCTCACTGTCCGCCGGTTCGGCCGTCCGTCTGTCCGCCCAGGATTACCGCGCGCAGGCTCTGCGAATCCTCAAGACCGTCCCGCTCATCGACGGCCACAACGACATCCCGGACGCGATTCGGGAGCGGGGCGGGCTCGATTCGGTGGACTTCGCGGTCCCGCAGCCGAAGCTGATGGCCGACCTCCCGAAGCTCCGGGCCGGTGCCGTGGGAGGACAGTTCTGGGCGGCCTATGTACCCGTCACGACGATCCACGGCGGCGAGCACCCGGCGGTGTACGCGCTCGAGCAGATCGACTTGATCCACCGGCTGTGCCACAAGTACGCGCGCGACTTCACCCCGGCGCTCACCGCCGCCGACGTCGAGCGGAACTTCAAGGCCGGGAAAATCTCTTGCCTCATCGGCATCGAGGGGGGGCACGCGATCGAGAGCTCGCTCGGCGCCCTGCGGATGTTTTACACGCTCGGCGTGCGCTACATGACCCTCACCCACTGGGAGACCATCGACTGGGCGGACGCCGCGACCGACAGCGCGAAGCACGGTGGGCTCACGGCATTCGGAGAGGACGTCGTGCGCGAGATGAACCGGCTGGGGATGCTGGTGGATCTGTCGCACGTATCCGACGCGACGATGGTGGACGCGATCCGCGTGTCCCGCGCCCCGGTGCTGTTCTCGCACTCCTCGGCCCGGGCGCTGTGCCATCACGTGCGCAACGTGCCCGATTCGATCCTGAAGATGGTGCAGGGAAACGGCGGCGTCGTGATGGTCAACTTCAACCCCGGGTTCGTCTCCGAGGCGGTGCGGCTGTTCGAGGACAGCGTGCAGGCGCGGGGCCGCGCGCTCCGGGCTAGCGGCGTGGACTCGACCGCCATCGCGGACTCGGTGAAGGCCTGGCTGCACCATGCGCCCCGGGCGACGCTGCAGCAGGTGGCGGACCACATCGAGCACGTCCGCGCCGTGGCCGGCGTGGACCATGTCGGGCTCGGCTCCGACTTCGACGGGATCACGTCGGTGCCGCTTGGGCTGGAGGACGCCTCGAAGTTTCCCGACCTCATCGCCGAGCTGCTCAGGAGGGGGTGGAGTGAGCAGGATGTCAAGAAGGTGGCGGGGCTCAACGCCCTGCGGGTGCTCGGCGACGCGGAACGGGTCGCGGCAGGAATACAGGGAATACGGAGTGTGAGGAAAGGCAACGACTAGTCTTCATGTTCATGGACCGGCCTCGCTGCGTAGGTGGGTCACGCGTCGTGGCAGGTCCTCACGCCCCGGGACCGACGCGAACTCGCCCGCCCAGCGCTCGATGTAAGGCCAATCGAGCGACCCCGCCTTGCGGTGCGCGACACTGAGGGCGTCCTCCCAATCCAGCGCCCGGCCCGCAAACAGCTTGTGGAGGATGAGATCTTCGGCGCTGGCGAATGGAACGGGAACCCCGGCGAGCGATACCTGGACGGCTCGCTCGATCGCCTGCAGCTCATATGGCGTGGAGGAGAACACGAAATCGACGCGCAGCGTGGTGTCCCGATGCCGTGCTGGCAGCACGAAAGTCTGCCGCACGAATGCTTCGAGATCGTGTAGTCCGGCATCTGTGCACCCCTGTGCGTCTGCTGCGTCTGTGCGTCTAGTTTTATCGTCGCAGCCAGCGGCGAATCTTCTCGAGGAGCACGCGCAGGCTGATCGGCTTGATGAGGTAATCGAGGGCGCCGGCCTCGAGGGCCCGCAGCTGGTCCACCTCGCTCGAGCGCACGGTCGTGAACACGACCCGGTAGACCCCGGGTCGCTCCCGCCGCAGCGCTTCGAAGATCGAGTGCCCGTCGAGCTCCGGAAGGTCGACGTCGAGCAATAGGAGAGGGCGGGCCCCGCCGACGTCGAGCGCGAGCAACTCGCGGAGCGCGTCCCGGCCGTTGCGATACGACAGGAACCGATAGCCCCTGGTGCGGAGCCCGTATTCCAGTAGCTCCGCGAGCGCCGGGTCGTCCTCCACGCAGATCACTTCGGGGACTTCGAGCTTCGACGGAGCGGCGAGCGGTCGCCTCGACGGCGACGCTCCGGCCGCTGTGCGGGGCACGGCCGCCGCGTGCGCCCCCCCGAGTTCGAGCATCTCGGCGAGGCGACCGATGAACCAGCGCGTGAGCGAGCCGCGATCCACATCCCGGTCGTCCGGCCGCGCCACCCAATCCTTCACCGTTTCTTCCATCCCAGCGGCGAGCCGCGAGACGTCCGAGAAGCCGTAAGAGCCGGCAGACCCATGGATCTTGTGGGTCTCGCGCCGTAACTCCTCGAGCGCCACCCTGTCGCCCGGGACCGCGGTCAGGCGGTCGGCGATCCCGACCAGCAGCTCCAGCAGGACCCGTATCCCCGCCAGGTAGTCCTCGAGCAGGCCGGGCGGGATCTCGGGCGTCGTGCCCTCGCCGGTCATGCATACCAAGATGGGGCCATCCCGGCCGGCCCCGCCATAGTGGCGCACGCGCTTCGGTTGCGCCGGCCGGGCCCAGCGCGATATTCCCTCAGGCAATCGAGGAGGGACGATCCATGAAGCGACCCGGCAATCCACTCATCCTCCACGGCGTCGTGGGGGGCGTCCTAGCGGGCCTGGTTGTCGCGCTGTGGTTCCTGGTGGTGGATTCGCTGGCCGGCCGGCCGTTCCACACGCCGGCCGTGCTGGCGGGTGCGCTCACCCATCGTGAAGCCGCGGGTCCGACGTTTCGCATGGTCGCGGCGTACACGGTGGTGCACTTCGCGGTCTTCGCCTGCCTCGGCGTCGCCGCGGCCGGGCTGATCACCGCGCTCCGGACGCCGCCGCGGCTGCTCTTCGGCGTGCTCTTTGGCCTGGGCGCGCAGGAGCTGGTCTTCTACGCAGGGCTGTCGCTGAGCGGCGCTTCCGGGGTAGCGCTCGTTCCGTGGCCGCACGTCATGGCAGCCAACGTGCTCTCGGGATTCGTTCTCATGGCGTACCTGCACCGCGCGTCGCGGCTGGAAGGCCCGTTCGGGCTTGGCGCTGTCTCGAGCCATCCGCTGCTCGCCCGCGGCTTGATCACCGGTCTCGTCGGGGCCGCGACCGTCGCAGTCTGGTTCTTCGTGCTCGATGTCGTCACCGGCCACCCGTTGCGCACGCCGGCCGCCCTGGGATCCGCCCTGCTCCTCGGGGCCTCGAACGTCGGGGAGATCCAGCTCAACCTCGGGGTCCTGGCGGCTTACACCGTCGTGCACGTCGCCGCGTTTGCGGCCGCCGGCATCGTGTTCGTGGCGATTGCGGAGCAGGTGGAGCGCGCTCCGGCCCTGCTGCTGCTCGTCGTCATGACGGGGATCGTGCTGGAGGCGGTGGTCGTGACGGTCCTGCTGTTTGGGGCGCAGTGGGTGCTGGGCACGCTCGGCGTCTGGTCGGTGCTCGGCGCCAACGTGCTGGCCGTGTGCTCGATGGGCGCGCAGGTGTGGGCGACGCATCCGCTGCTGCGGCGGCGGCTCCGCGACGAGCCGATCGAAGTGCGGATCTGAATCCCGACCGCGTCGGCCTGTGCCTCACCTGCCGCTGGATGCGGGCCGCCACAAGCCGGCGCGGATCAACGTTCTTCCGGTGCACCCGCGCCGAGGTGGACGCGCGCTTCGTGCGCTACCCGCCACTGCCGGTGCGGAGCTGCCCCGGGTACGAGCCGGCGATGCTGTTTGTCGTGCTGCTCCACTACACGAAGCCGCTCGCTGAAGTTGACGCGGTGCGCGCGGACCACGTCCGCCACCTCGAGGTCCACGCCGCCCGCGGGATCTTCCACGCCTGGGCGCGACGCGACCCGCCGACCGGCGGCGTCCTCGTCGCGGCGGCACCGGACCGCTCGACGCTGGAGGCGGTGGTCGCAGAGGACCCCTACGTCAAGGCGGGCGTCGCGCGGGCGGAGATCGTGGAGTTCGCCGCCGGCAACGTGCGTTACTTTCCGAACCCCCCGACGCCGTAAAAGCAAGGGGGACGTGCGGCAAGAAGGCTCGCGCTGTGCGACGGGTAACGTGCGGCGTGTGACATGTGACCTGGGGATAGGGCAGGTGGGGGCCCTTTGTGGGGCTCTCTATTGCACATTCGTCTCCGGCTCCACACTTTGGGCCTGCGCCCCACTCACACCATCCACGCCCCGAGGGTCCCGTGGTCCGTCACCGCCCGGTGGAGCGCGCGAAGCTATTCGTGTTCCGCCACTTCGAGCAGATCTTTGTGCTCGTGCTCGTGCTCGGCCTGATAGCGATTCACGCCTTCGTGGATCAGAAGTTTGCCTTCCTGAGCTTTTACTATCTGCCGATGATCCTCGCCGGCTTCTATGGCGGCCGGCGTTTTGCAGTGCTGTCGGGGATGCTGGTCGTCGCGCTGGTGTTCTTCTACCAGTACGTGCAAGGTCTCGACATGCTGCCCGGGTTCTACGGCGATGCGCTCTTGGCGCTGGTGCCGTGGGCCGGGTTCCTGATTCTCACCGGCTATGTGGTCGGCCGCCTCGTCGAGCAGCGGGAGGCGCGCCTCGTCGAAGTGAAAAACGCCTACCTCGCGACGCTCGAGCTCCTGACCTACCACATCGAGTCCACTGAGCGGCACCAGCAGGGGCATTCGCATCGCGTGGCGGACGTGGCGGTCGCGATTGCGCAAGAGCTCGAGCTCCCGCAGGACGACATCGAGGACCTGCGGGTCGCGGCGCTGCTCCACGAAGTGGGCACGCGTGATCAGCGGCTGCTACGCCTGCTCACGCGGTCGGCCTCCGACCCCTCGGTCGCCACGGCGCGCGCCATGCGCGGCGCGGCGGAGATCATCAGCCAGTACGGCCGGTACTACGAGATCGTCGGTGAGGACTGGGACGTCGACGCCCTGCCCCTGCGCCAGACGGTGAAGATCCTGGCGGTGGCGGATGCGTTCGAGACGTTGCAGATGGCTACGCCCGTGCGGGCGGCATTCCCGAAGTGGAGCGCGCTCGAGGAGATTGAGGAGGGGGCGGGGAAGACCTTCGCCCGGGACGTCGTGCGGGCGCTGCGCACCGCGGCGGGCCGGCCCGAGGCGGCGCAGCTGATGCCGGAGTTGCGCGTGGTCTGATCGGTGAGCGGTAAGCGGTGAGCGGTGAGCGGTGAGCGGGGACGCTGGGCGGTACCGCTCACCGCTTACCCCTCACCGCTCACCGGCTTTCGGCCGCTGGACACCCCGGCTCCGACGCCCACGCCGAACGCTACCGCGGTTGCCACCGTGACGACGGGGAGCAAGGCGACCGGAAGGGCGACCGCCGTGGCGGCGACGCCGGCGATGAGAGGCGCGGTGGGCCTTTGAACGGCGTCCACGAAGCGCAACCGCCGGCGCACGAAGCTCCGCGCCGACGTGAACCCAGCCGCCAGCGCGGCGGCCCCCAGCACTAGACCCAGTCCGATCATCCGCGTCTCCTGTCGCGTTTCCTACGCAACTTGCGGGCACGCGGTTTCCCCCGCAAATCTTCGTCATGACCGCTTCCGCACGAGTCGTGCGCGTCGCCGCCGTGCAGGCGGCCCCGGCCTTACTCGATCTCTCCGTTTCGCTCGATCGGCTGCAGGCGTGGACGGGCCGGGCCGCCGGCGAGGGCGCAGAGCTCGTCGCGTTCGGCGAGACGTGGCTCACGGGGTATCCCGCCTGGCTGGACGAGTCGCCGGAAGCGGCGCTGTGGGGGCACCCCGGCGCGCGGGCGGTGTTTCAACGGCTGGTCGAGAACAGCGTAGAGGTGCCGGGCCCCGCCGTGGACCGGATGGCCGGGCTGGCGCGCGAGCACGGCGTGACACTGGTGGTCGGCGTGCACGAGCGCGCCGGGAGGACGCTCTATAACACCCAGCT
The DNA here is from genome assembly GCA_036522535.1 of Gemmatimonadales bacterium. Taxonomy (GTDB): domain Bacteria; phylum Gemmatimonadota; class Gemmatimonadetes; order Gemmatimonadales; family GWC2-71-9; genus AG12. The sequence continues at coordinate 6,525 of DATDFP010000084.1, read as the reverse complement.
CACGTTCACCCCGGACGGCTCGCTCCTGCGCCGGCACCGCAAGCTCATGCCCACCTACCACGAGCGGATGGTGTGGGGGCAGGGCGACGGCTCCGCGCTCGCGGCGGTCACCGTGAACGGCGCCAGGGTCGGCAGCCTCGTCTGCTGGGAGCACTGGATGCCGCTCGCCCGCCAGGCCCTGCACGATTCGGGGGAGGAGATCCATGTCGCCGGATGGCCCGGCGTCCACGAGATGCACCAGGTCGCCTCGCGCAGCTATGCGTTCGAGGGACGTTGCTTCGTGCTCGCGGTGGGGAGTATCCTGCGGGTCAAGGATATGCCGCCGGAGCTGCCGCCACGCCCGGAGCGGGGCCGGGATCCGGAGGCGTTCGTGATCCGCGGCGGCAGCGCCATCATCGCGCCCAACGGACGCTATCTCGCCGGCCCGGTGTACGATGAAGAGGCCGTCATCGTGGCCGACTGTGATCTCTCGGAGATCACGCGCGAGTCGCTCACGCTCGACGTGAGCGGTCACTACAGCCGGCCGGATGTTTTCGAGTTCCGCGTCAAGGGAGAGAGGCGGTGAAGCGCGGGATGCGGGATGCGGGATGGGGGATGCGTGATGCTTGGCCGCCTGCCGCATCCCGCTTCTGGCATTCCGGCCGTAATCGCATCCCGCATCCCGCATCTCGCATCCCGGCTCTGGCAGCGCTGCTTGGATCGCTATCGGTCCTTGCGCCCGCTCGTGCAGCCGCCCAGTCTCTCCGCGTTCCGTACGAGACCTTCACGCTCCCGAACGGGCTCCAGGTGATCCTGCACGAGGACCACTCCGTGCCGCTCGTGGCGGTCAATATCTGGTACCATGTCGGCTCGGCGGACGAGCAGCCGGGGCGCACCGGGTTCGCCCACCTGTTCGAGCACATCATGTTCATGGGGTCGCAGCACGTCCCGACCGGCGACTTCGACAAGCTGCTCGAGGCCGCCGGGGCGGACAACAACGGCTCCACCACCGAAGACCGCACCAACTATTACGAAGACGGGCCGAGCAACGCGCTGCCGCTGATGCTGTGGCTCGACTCCGACCGCATGGGCTTCCTGCTGCCGGAGATGACCGCGGACAAAGTGGACCTGCAGCGCGGCGTCGTGCAGAACGAGCGGCGCCAGAGCTACGAGAACCGGCCGTACGGGCTCGCCGAGGAGAACATCCTGCGGCGCCTGTATCCGCCGGAGCATCCCTATAACTGGCCCGTCATCGGCTCCATGACCGATCTCCAGGCGGCGACGCTCGACGACGTGCGTCGTTTCTTCGGCACCTACTACACGCCCAACAACGCGACGCTGGTGATCGCCGGCGACGTCGCGCCCCGCGAGGCGCGCCGGATCGCGTCGCGCTATTTCGGGGACATTCCCCGAGGACCCGCCGTGCAACGCCGGGCGGCCCCGCCGGTGCGGCTCGGGTCCGACGTGTATGCGACGCTCGAAGACCGGGTCCAGCTGCCGCGCGTCTACGACGCCTGGCACACCGTGCGGGCGTTCGCGGACGGCGACGCCACGCTCGACGTCCTCGCCAACGTGTTGTCCGCCGGCAAGTCCTCGCGGCTCTACAAGCGCCTCGTGTACGAGCTCCAGATCGCGACGGACGTGGTCGCATTCCAGGACGGCGGGCGCATCGACGGGAAGTTAGAAGTGTTCGCCACCGCGCGGCCGGGGCACGATCTGAACGAGCTGCAGCGGGTGATCGACGACGAGCTGAAGCGGCTCGCCGAGCAGGGCCCGACCGCCCGTGAGGTGGAACGCGCCCAGAACACGTTCGAAGCGGAGTTCCTGGGGCGGATGGAGCGCGTCGGCGGCTTCGGCGGCAAGGCGGACCAGCTCAACTTCTACAATTACTTCGTCGGAACCCCGGACTATTTCCAGAAGGACCTCGATCGCTATCGCCGCGCGACGCCCGCCGATGTGCAGCGGGCGGCGCGGCAATACCTCGTCGAGGCTCATCGGGTTGTGCTGAGCGTGGTGCCGCAGGGGAAGCCGGAGCTGGCGGCGAGGCCATGAAAGCGCCGGCACTCCGCCTGTTCATCGCAGTAGCGGCATCCATGTCCGCCAGTCCGGTCCGCCTGTCCGCCCAGGTTGATCGCACCAGGCCTCCCGCGCTCCCCCCGCCTCCGGCGCTCAAGCTTCCCGCGGTGCAGGCGGCCACGCTTGCGAACGGGCTGGAGCTTCTGGTGGTGGAAATGCACAAGGTCCCCGTCGTGGACCTGCAGGTCGTGCTGGACGCGGGGGCGGTGAGGGATCCGGCGGACCTGCCGGGACTCGCGACGTTCACCGCCACGATGCTGCAGCAGGGGGCCGGTCGGCGCGGTGCGCTGGAAATCGCGGACGAGGCGGCGTTCTTGGGCGCGCAGCTTGGCACCGCTGCGAGCCTCGACGTCGCGACCGTGTCCCTTCACGTCCCGAAGCGCCGGCTCGAGCCGGCGCTCGACCTCCTGGCGGACCTGCTGCTGCGGCCGACTTTCCCCGACTCCGAGGTCGCGCGGCAGCGCGAGCTGCGGCGCGCGCAGATCGTCCAGCAGGCCGACAACCCCGCCGCGATCGCGAGCATCGCGTTCCCGGCGATCGTGTATGGGCAGATGCACCCGTACGGGCGACCCCTCAACGGAACGGAGGCCTCCACGAACGCCCTGACGCGCGATCGGGTGGCCGCGTTCTATCGCACGTACTACCGGCCCAACGTCGCGCGCGTCCTCGTGGTGGGGGACGTGACGCTCGCCGAAGTACGCAAGCTTTTGGGGGAGCGGTTCGCTGCCTGGGAGGGTGGTAAGGGCGGGGAGGGCGGGGAGAGCGGCGACTTTGCTACCGAAGCGCGGGCTCCGCCACCGGCGCCGTCGGCGCGTGCGGTGTATCTGATCGACAAGCCCGGGGCGGCACAGTCGGTGATCAGGATCGGGCACGTCGGCGTCGCCCGCTCGAGCCCCGACTATTTCAGCCTTCAGGTGCTGAACACGATTCTGGGCGGCGCGTTCACCTCGCGCCTGAACCAGAACCTGCGCGAGACGCATGGCTATACCTACGGCGCGTTCTCCCAGTTCGCGGCGGGGCGGATGGCCGGTCCCTTCGTCGCGAGCGCCTCGGTCGTGACCGCCAAGACGGACAGCTCCCTGCTCGAGTTCTTGAAGGAGCTGCGGCGCATCCGCGACGAGGCGGTGCCCGATGCCGAGCTCGCGAAGGCGAAGGCCTATATCACACTCGGGATCCCGGGTGACTTCGAGACCACGGCGGGCGCCGCTTCCCGCTTCCGTGAGCTGCTCGTGTACGGGCTGCCGCGCGACTACTTCGAGCACTACGCCGAACGCATCAACGCCGTGACCGCGGCCGACGTGCAGCGGGTCGCCCGGCAGTACATCGACCCCGAGCATTTCGACATCGTGGTGGTGGGGGACAAGGCTCAAATCGAGGCGGGGATTCGGGCCCTGGGAGAGGGATCGGTCCTCTACAGGGATATGTGGGGGCAGGAGCTAAAATGAGGAGGCCGCGCCTCCAGGGGCGCTCAGAACGTTAGGCCGATGTGCGCCAGCACGCCGTGCTCGTCCGCTCCAGTGCTCGCGCCGTAGACGGGGTCCGGGCTTCGGCTGAGCCACATCCATCCCAATCCCCCCGTAGCCGAGAGACGGCCGGCGCCCGCGCGTCCACCGATCTCCAGATGCAATCCGCCCCGGGTTCCCTCGTCCGGCCCTTCGACCATTACGCTCAGCAACGGTCCCCCCTGCACGTATAGTCGTCCTCCATGCTCGAGCCTACGCCGGAAGCCCGGCAGCAGGAGCACGGCCCGCGTGTCAAAGGAGGACGGGATACGCCAGTGCACGAGGGCCAGCGTGAGCGACGCGGCAGCTTGCGGGCTTAGCGGGGTGGCGAATTTCAGCCCGTAGCCCGGCTCGACGAAGCGCCACGGTCCGGCGAGCGGAGCCATCCAGTACGCGGCGGCCGTCACTTGAGGCGCGGGGAGACTCGACGCGGGGCTCTGCATGGGGGGCGCGTACGTGAGAAACCCGCGCAGCTCGTCGTCGAGCGCCAGGGCGTCGATGCGCACCAGCCCCTCGATCCGGAGTCCCCACGCACCCCTGACCCGCCCGTGCAAGCCCAGACCGAAGGCCGTCGCGCGGCCCGCGAATGGGCTGCGCGAGCTGCCCGGACCTGGGCTCACCGCAAAGTGACCGATGCCGAAGACCACGTACGGGGCGACCGGCGGTCGACCGAGCGGGTAGAAGAGTCCCTCCAGGTGGATCGCACGGCCCCGCAGTCCCTGCAGGTCGGCCCAGTACTGCCCCGCCGTGGTGACGTCGAGAAACCGGTTGAGCTGGAGGCCGGCTCGCATCGCGTACCCCTGAAACGCCCGGTCGTCACTCGGGTCGAATTCCAGGACGCCCGTCCCAATCGACGCCGTAGGTGAGAGCCCGGAGCTTCGGCCGCTCACCTGCGCCCGGGCCGGAGCCGTCGATAGCGAGACTGCGGCGACGGCTGCGAGCACAGCCGTCACCAAGTGGCGCGCCGGGTTCACGCGATCGTCCTACTCGAGCATCCGGCGGTCAGGGTTCCGCCACGAGCTTCACTCTGCCCTCGATCTCGAGACGGCCGTTGACGCTTCGGACGATGGCATGAGTGGCGTCGGTGTAGCTGACGCCCGCCTTGGACGCGTCGACAATGAACCCGACGAAGTCGTCGTTCTGCAGCGCCCCGAAGAGGTCTTTGACGTCTCGGACGAGGCGGTAGGCCACGAGGAACGCGGTTCGATTGTCGGCCAGATATGCGGCGATGGCGTTCGCGGCGTCCGACAGGGCGAGCGACGCGTCGTTGATCTGGGCGTCCACGTCGCTTCCGGCCCTGACGATCTTGCAGGCCGTGTTGTCGTCCTCCCACACCGTGTAGATCACGGAAGAATCGTATGCCTGGGCGGCGTTCACCTGATCCTTGCCGAGCAGCAGCACCTGACCCGTCCAGGCTGCGTCGTTCTGATCGTAGACGTAGTCCTGCGACTGAACTCCGGGCTGACCGGCGGCTGCGGCGGCGTGCTCTCCCGCGCATTGCCAATCGCTGAGCTGGGAGTCCGTGACGCTCTTCCGCGCGAGGGCATGCACCTCGAACTCGGGGTCGCCCATCAGGAATCCCTCGTAATGTCGGGGGATGTAAGACATTGTCATCACCACTCCCGGCGGTGGCGGCGAGAGTGGCGTCGCGCAGTCGGGGCCGCACTCCTGCGGCACGATTCCCGAGCTCGGGGCCGGTTGCGAAAAAGCCGTCTCCCTCGGCACGATTCCCAAAGTCGGAGTCGCAGGCGGCTCCTCGGCCGACGTCAGCACCACGCGGGAGCCCTGAAGGTTGTAGGCCACCGGAATCTCGTGGTCCCTGATGGCCCACGCGACGACGAGATCGGGACCGCCCGTCCAGCGCTCCCAATGCTCCTTCACGGGCATGTAGAACTCGAGATCGATGAGGCTGTCGAGCTGCGCCCTGAAGCCGGCTCCTGTCAGTCCCGCGGCTGTTGCAACGGCCGAGGAGAACGGGCTCCCGAGCCGGGAGGCGAACGGACCGAAGTGAACCTTGTGCTCGCGATAGGGAGACGCGTGGAGTTGATTGTAGAGGTACGCGCGGACCCTGGCGTCCTGGAGCGCCACTGCAACGTGCCGGGCGATGCGGTCCAACCGGGCTCGCATCTCGCTCTCGGTACTGGAGATTCCGGCGACACTGTAAACGGGCGGCTCCAGCGGCCGCGGCGATGTCGCGCGATCATTGCTACAAGACGCCGTAACCGAGCTTGCGATCCCCGCGGCCAGAGTCAGCGCTGCGCCGCGCCGAAGCAGATTCATGGTCACCTCCGTGCGCCGATTGCCGTGTGACGTAGGGATGGCGCGCATCCGTGAGCGGGGAGGAATCGCAAGAGGTGGGCCGAGCCGAGCAGCGCGATCGTTCGTGGACCAGACGCAACAAGCACCATCTCGATGCGAGGTGGGGAGGGGGGCTGGTGCGGCATTGAGAGCTTGACCTCCATCGTGGCGGGTTTCGACGCGCGGAGCCCTCGTGGGCCCCGTCTCTCGCGTCCGGCCCGTTGCGGCCGAGCGGCGAAACGAGAAGATTTCGCCCCCCGACCCGCCAGGCAGGGGAGTCATGGATCTCGCGGTCAGCGGCGACCAGTACGACGCCGTCCGAGGCGCCCGGCACCTTCCTGACGTCTTGAAGAGGGTGCTGGACAACGCCGACCGCTCGGGCGACGGCTATCTCCTGCATCTCACGTACGAAGAGGCCACGGCGCTGAACGAGTTGTGCGCCTGGCACGTGCACACGGACGCGGGCGGCGTCGTGACACCCGAGACGCAGGTGTTCGACGACCTGGTCAAGGCGATCCTCACGCATCCTGACTACTAGAGGCACAGGGGCACAGAGGCACAGGGGCACAGAGGCACAGAGGCACAGGGCCGAGGATGACGTGACGGCATCGCTGATCATCGTCGGGCTGCTGGCGATCGCGCTTCTGTGGCTGCTCTTCGGCGGGCGGGG
>DATDFP010000083.1:0-5614 GCA_036522535.1 Gemmatimonadales bacterium | reverse complement strand
GGGTTGCTGCTGTCGCGCCGGGGGTTGTGGAGCGAGGCGGCACCGCAGCTCGCGCGCGCGGCGGAGCTCGACCCCGGCCGCGCCGCTACGTGGTATCAGCTCGGCAACGTCCTGAACCGCGCGAACGATCTCTCCGGCGCGCTCGCCGCCTTCGAGCGCGCGGTCGAGCTCGAGCCGCGGAACGCCAGGGCGTTGTACGGCCTCGGGATCGTGCTCGACCGGCTCAACCGGCCGGACGAGGCGACCCTGATGTATCGTCGCTCGCGGGAGGCCGAGGGCAGGTGATCCGAGTGGTCGTGGACGATCTCGCGTTCCTGCCCTCAGACGCGATCGTTCGTCCCACCACCGCCCGCCTCGACCCCACGACGCCGGCCGTCAGGCGGCTCGAGGGGGTGGGCGGCGCCGAGTTCACGAGTCGCTTGCACATGCAGCAGGAGCTGGCGGTCGGCGCCGCCGTCGTGACGGCCGGCGGCGGCGATCTCCCGGCGCAGTTCGTGATTCACGCAGTCATCCAGAGCGACACGGAGCCGATCAGCCGCGATGGCGTGGCGCGGGCCTGGCGATCGGCGCTGCAGCGCGCGCGCGAGTGGGAGTTCGCGACCCTCACCGCGCCTCCGCTGGGCATCGGCGCCGGAAACCTATCGGTCGAGGACGCGGCGGAGGTGATGGTGCCGGTCCTCAAGTTCCATCTCGGCAGCGCGTCGTTCCCCGGCGATGTCGCGATCGTCGTGGAAACGCCCGCGGATCGGGAGGCGTTCGAGGCCGTGCTGCAGCGCCAGGGAGCTGCCGAGTCATGACGCGCCGCGGATGGGCGATCGCGGTGCTGCTCGCGTGGGGGACCTCGCTGGGCTGGCTCGTGAAGCGCGTGTTCTTTCTCACGACGGCGGCGCGGCTTGCCGAGGCGGCCCGCTCGATCGCACCCGGCACCGTGTACTACCGCCTCGTTGTGGGCGGCCAGCAGGTCGGATTCTCCTCCTCCACCATCGATACGTCCGGCAGCGCGATCCGGGTGCAGGACCTCCTGATCCTCGATGTGCCGGCGCTCGGCGCACTGCACCGGACCACCGCGCGGAGCCGGGCGACACTCTCGCGCGCGCTGCGGCTGGAGGAAGTCGACGTGACATTCGACGGCGACATCGGCCGCTTCACGGCGCGTGGGGTCGTCAACGGCGACACGTTGCTCTCGGTACAGCTGATGTCGGGGCGCGACACCCAGGTGACGCTCGTGCCCCTCACGCGCCCCGTCGTGCTCCCCACGCTGCTGCCGCTGCGGCTGGCGTTCGGCGGCGAGCTCAGGCCGGGGAAGACCTACACGAGCCGCGTGTTCGACCCCATGCTCCTGGTCGAGCGGGATGTGGCCTTGACCGGCGCCGCCGAAACCACGCTGGTCGTGGCGGACAGCGCCGATTACGACTCGACGGTCATGGCCTGGGTGCCGGTGCGCTTCGACACGGTCCGCGCCTTCCGGATCGACCTGACGCCGGCGGGGGGAGGCATGCGCGGCAGCACCTGGGTCGACGCTCAGGGACACATCGTCCGGACCACGAACCCGGTGGGCTTCACGATCGAGCGGTCCGCGTTCGAGATCGCCTACGAGAACTTCCGGCGGCGCGACAAGCTGCGCGTGGCCCGCGCCAGCGCCTCGCCCGGGCCGGACGACGTCGTCGCCACCACCGCGATCGCCGCGGGAGCGCGGCTGCCCCAGGATACGTTGCCGGAGCTGCGCGCGCGCTTGAGCGGCGCGGACCGGCGCGGACTCACGCTCACGGCCGGGCGGCAGCGGCTCTTCGGGGACACACTGATCGTGCGGCGCGACCCAGCTGCGGCGCTCGTGGCCCGCTATGAGCTCCCGGCGCACGACACGACCTTGCGCGCATTCCTCAACCCCGAGCCGCTGATCCAGAGCGACAACGCCCGCATCCGCGGGCGGGCGCTCGCGATCACCCGTCACGAGACCAACCCGGCGCGCGCCGCCGAGCTGCTGGTGCGCTGGGTCGCGGCCAACGTGGCCGATCAGGTCACCGTGAGCATGCCGACCGCGGCGCGGGCGCTCGCCGGCCGGCGCGGCGACTGTAACGAGCACGCGGTGCTCTACGTGGCGCTCGCGCGGGCCGTGGGCCTGCCCGCCCGCACGGTCGCCGGGCTCGCCTATGTGAACGGTCACTTCTACTATCACGCCTGGGCCGAGGTCTATCTCGGCGATTGGGTGGGGGTGGACCCGACGTTCGATCAGTTCCCGGCCGACGCGGCGCACCTGCGCTTCTCGACCGGGGGCCTCGCCCGGCAGGCCGAGCTGGTGCGCCTGATCGGACGACTCAAGCTCGAGGTGCTATGATCCGGTTGCAGAACCTCACCAAGCGCTACGGCAGCTTCGCCGCCGTGGACGACATCTCCCTCGACGTGCCGCGGGGCGTTCTCTACGGGTTCCTCGGACCGAACGGGGCCGGCAAGACCACCACGCTGCGGATGATCGCGGGCATCCTCCGCCCGACCGACGGACGCGTGCTGCTCGGCGGCGACGACGTGCACCAGAACCCCATGGCGGCGAAGCAGCGCCTCGGCTTCATTCCCGACCGGCCGTTCGTCTACGACAAGCTCACCGGGGCCGAATTCCTGCGCTTCGTCGCCGGCCTGTACGGGCAGGATGGGGACGCGGTGGAACGGCGCATCGCCGAGCTGCTCGAAGTGTTCGAGCTGGCGAGCTGGAAGGACGAGCTCCTGGAGGCGTACAGCCACGGGATGCGCCAGAAGCTCATCATCTCCAGCGCGCTGATCCACCGGCCCGAATGCATCGTCGTGGACGAGCCGATGGTGGGCCTGGACCCCAAGGCCGCCCGGCTCCTGAAGGACATCTTCCGGCAGTTCGTCGGCAAGGGCGGCACCGTGCTCATGAGCACGCACACGCTCGAAGTCGCGCAGGCGATGTGCGACCGGATCGCCATCATCCAGCACGGCCGGATCGTCGCCGCCGGCACCGTGGACGAGGTGCGGCGCCAGCACCGCGCCGGGGACTCGACGCTCGAGGAGCTGTTCCTCAAGCTCACCGGCGGCGCGCACGTCCGCGAGCTGGTCGAGGTGCTCGGGGCATGAGGCAACCCTCGCTGTGGCACGTGCTGCAGCCCAAGTGGCGCACCGTGCTCCAACGGCTCCGCGAGGAGCGCTCCCGCGGCGGCCCCGGCAAGCTCGTCATCCTCATGGTCGTCTCACTCGCGTTCTGGGTCTTCGTCTTCGGAGTGCTGTACCGGATCCTCAAGTACTTCCGCGGCGTGGAGGAGCTGGGACCCCTCCTCGCGGGAAAGCTGTTGGCCCTGGTGCTGCTGACGTTCATCGCCATCCTGGTACTGTCGAACGTCATCACCGCGCTGTCGAGCTTCTTTCTCGCGAAAGACCTGGACCTGCTGGTCTCGGCGCCCGTGGACTGGCTGCGGGTCTACCTCGCGAAGCTGCTCGAGACGCTGCTCCACTCGTCGTGGATGGTGGCGCTGATGGCCGTCCCGATCCTCGCGGCGTACGGCGTGATCTACCGGGGTGGGGTGCTGTTCGTCCCCTACGCCGTGATCACGCTCGTCCCGATGCTGGTGGTGCCCGCCGTGGCCGGGTCGGCGGTGACGCTCTTGCTGGTGAACATCTTCCCCGCGCGACGCACCCGCGACCTGCTCTCCATCGTCGCGCTCGGCGCCGCCGGCGGGCTCATCATGCTGTTGCGGCTGATCCGCCCCGAGGAGCTCTCGCGCCCCGAGGGGTTCGCCAACCTGCTGGAGTTCATCGCCGTGCTGCGGACGCCGACGTCGCCGTTCCTGCCGAGCGAATGGGCGACCCAGGCCATCATGCGGTACCTGCAGGACGTCCCGGACCCGTTGCCCCTGGCGCTGCTCTGGACGACCGCGGCCGCGTTCGTCACCTTCGGCGCCATGTTGCACCGGGGGTTGTTCGCGGCCGGCTTCACCAAGGCCCAGGAGGCGGCGGAGCGGTTCGTGAGCGGCAAGTTCTGGGACAGGACCGTGGGCCGGGTGCTCGGGACGCTCCCGGCGGCGAAGCGCGAGTTCGTCCTGAAGGACGTGAAACTGTTCTTTCGCGACACCACGCAGTGGAGCCAGCTGATCCTGCTCGCGGTGCTGATCGTCGTGTACCTGTTCAACATCAAGGCGCTGCCGCTGCACCGGGGCGAGCCCGTGGGCTTCTTCTACGTGACCCTGGTGTCGTTCTTGAACCTCGGTCTCGCGGGGTTCGTGCTCGCCGCAATCGCCGCACGATTCATCTTCCCCGCGGTGTCCCTCGAGGGCCGGCAGATGTGGCTCTTGCGCTCGAGCCCGCTCGATCTCCGGACCCTTTTGTGGTCCAAGTACTGGGTAGGCACGGTGCCCCTGCTCGTCCTCGCCCTGTTGCTCACCGGCCTCACCAACGTGCTGCTCGAAGTGGACCGGTTCATGATGGTGATGGGACTGGTGACCATCTGCGGGCTCACGTTTGCGATCGGGGCGCTGGCCCTCGGCTTCGGCGCGCTGTACCCGCAGTTCGAGACGGAGAACGCGGCGCAGATCCCGACGTCGTTCGGCGGCCTCGTCTACATGATGACGACGGTCGTCCTGCTGGCGGCCGTGATCGTGGCGCTGCGGCAGGCCGTGTACGTGTACGCGCAGACGGTGTACGAAGGACAGCCCGTGGTGGTCGACGCGTGGATGATTCTCTGGTTCGCGGTCGCCGCCGGCCTCTGCGCGGCGGCGACGGTCATCCCGCTGTGGATGGGCCTGCGGAGGATGGAGGGCTTCGAGTTCTAGAAGGAGAAGTTCAGCCCGCCCTCGATGTTGAATGACGTGGTACTCGCGAACACCAGCTTCGCCTCCGCGAACGGCTTGAACGGCCGCGCCCGCCGGCCTTCCCAGCCGGCGAAGGCGTTCGCCCCGGCGTGACTGTTCCCGGTGGAGTGCAGGAAGGCGAACCCGCCGCCGAAATAAAAGAAGCCGTACGCCGTCGGCGGATGGTACTTGAGGTCGGCGTTGAGACGGTACGGCGACCCCGTCTCGCCGGGATACAACTCGGCCGATGGGACGAGCTGCCAGCGCCGTCCAACCGGGAGGTTGGCCTGCCCGCCGACGAAGACGTGGTCCAGCTCGAAGTCGTATCCGATCCTGGGGCCGGCCGACGGGCGCTCGACCCGCACGGCCCGCCCCCGGCGCACACGCCGTTGGGCCTGGGCCGGCGGGGCGAGAAGGGTGAGGCCGAGCAGGACCACGGCGCTTCGGACTGCGAGGGCTTTCACGGGGCCACTCCTCGGTTGAGGGCCGCAGACTCAATAGGCAAGCGCCGGGGGAAAATCAAGACCGCGGCCGTGTGTGCTACGCCGCCACCCGCGCCCCGCAGGAGTGGCAATACCGGGCTTCCTGCTCGAGGGACGCGCCGCAGCGCGCGCAGTAGCCGGGAGCGGACCCGAGCCGGCGGCCGCATTCCGAACAAAAAGCCGCCTCGGATTCGGGACGGGGACCGTGCACCGCACATGCGAGAAGCGGGAAACGGGAAACGGGAAACGGCGGCACCGCAGCCACGTTTCCCGTTTCCCCTTTCCCCTCTCCCGTGTTTTCGGCGCGCAGCGCCGCCAGAGCCTCGGTCGTGTATC
>DATDFP010000082.1:0-2208 GCA_036522535.1 Gemmatimonadales bacterium | reverse complement strand
GACACTCAGATCGTGGAAGATGACGAGCGCGCTGTCCCGCGTGAGCTGGCCGTCCATGTCCACGCCGTCCATCCCCGCCGCGAGGGCGCGCTCGACGGCGTAGAGGCTGTTGTCCGGCGCAAGGTCGCCGAAGCCGCGATGGGCGAACACAAGCGGACGCGGTGGCCGCACGACGAGCGAGCCGCGATACGGCGGCTCGTAACCGAAGAGGTACAGGGCGGCGAGCCCCAGAGCGATAGCGACGCCGGCGAGGATCTGGCGCCGGCGCCCGCGGAGCGGGGAAGACACGTCAACGCGGCTCGGTGTGCCCATAGCGCTCGTAGAATTGGTTGGTGAAGGTTTCGTCCGGGTCGTAGAAGCGCTTGCGGGCGAAGGCGTGGCGCGCGTTGGGGTAGGCGCGATGCAGCTGGTCCGCCGTCGGGTAGAGCTGGTACGTCAGGTAGTACGTGCCGCCGTGCGCCAGCGCCGCATCGACGAGCTGCCGGGTCACGGCCTCGGCGTGCGACTGCGCGTCCGGGGACAACCCGACGTTGCTCATCTGGATGATCGCGAATGCCGGGCGGCGCGGGGCGTAGGCGAGGGCCGGCGTGGCATTCGGGGTCACGTACCGCACGGTCGAGCTGAGCACGTTCATCTTGCCGGCGACGAGGATCTCGCGGAAGCGGTCCATGAACGGGACGAAGTTCTCGACCGGTATGTAGTACTCCTGGATGATGTCCGTGTCGCGGCGCGAGTGGTACTCGAGGAACTCGAGCGGCGCGAGCGGTGGCCGCATCGCGTTATTGCGGGAGACGAACCGGGCCTCTCCTGCGCCCATCTCGACCTTCTTCTGGAGCCTCCAGCGGAGCGCCTTCGCCCAGTCGAAGCGGCGCGACAGGCCGAAGAAGAGCCGGTCGCGCCAGACGTGCGCCTCCTCGGTGAGGTCGAAGCTGCCCCGCCCGCCGGGACTGGCGTGCCGCCAGGTCACGACCACCACCTCCCGCAGGAACGAGTCCGGGTTCGGGTCGATGGATGGGCGCGCGAGCATCAGCACCACGCCCGAGTCGGACTTGATGTTCCGGGCGAAATACCCCGGGAACTCCCGGTAATCCATCGACACGGCGCGCTGCTCGTACAGCTCGTCGCGCGTGACCCGCAGTGTGACGTCGAGAATCACGCCGTAGAGGCCGTATCCGCCGATGACGAGCGAGAACAGCTCCGGGTTCTCATCCCGGCTGACCTGGACCACGTTCCCGTTGGCGAGCAGCAGCCGAAAGCTCTCGACCACCTCGACGACCTGGGTTACATCGAGGTCGCGGCCGTGCGCGTTGGCGCTCAGCGTGCCGCCCACCGTGAAAATGTTCGAGGATTGCATCACCTTGAGCGCGAGGCCTCGCGGAGCGATGGCGCGCTGCACCTCGTCCCAGGTCGCGCCGCTCTCCACCGTGATGGTGAGGGCGACCGGGTCGATGGCACGGACCCGGTTGAACCCGCGCATGTTCAACACGACGCCGCCCGGCGTGTAGGTGTGGCCTCCCTGACTGTGGCGGCTTCCGGAGATCGACACTTTGAGCCGGCGCTGCCTCGCCTCCTGCAGGACGGCCCGGAGCTGGTCGACTTCCCGGACGGTATCCACGCGCTCCACGCGCGCGGGCGCGAGGCGCGCGACGTCACTCCGGACGAGCGGGTCCTGGGCCCGGAACAGGTCCCCGTAAGCGATGACGAACGTGCTGGCGTACAGAGCGAGGGCGAGCAGCACGGCCGCGGCGAGCGCCAGGGCCAGCCGCCCGGCGGTCAGACGAGCCGGTCTCCGATCGGGCATGGGAGATCTCCTCGACTGTCGGTCACGGTCAGCGTGCCGACGAAGAATCCCTATCGACCACCGGAGCCACTTCGCTCCGGACACGCGCACAGTTTAGGCATATTAGGGCCCTGTCACCACCCTTCTCGCCCTGACGCGTGGCGTCGATGAAGAGACTCGATCGAGTTGAGGGTGTCGCGGCCCCGAAGCGGTTCTTCGTGCCCCCCTATGTCGGGCCGAGCGGCTGGATCGGCGTGTGGCTGGACGGGAAGGTGCACTGGCTGAAGCTCGTCGAGCTGTTACGGGATGGCTACCGGCTTGTCGCTCCGAAACGACTCGTCGCATTGCTGGCCCGTAGCAAGACGTGAGGGCCGGAGGAGCATGCACGACGCCCATGAGTTCCTGAAGTCCCTCACGATCGTCCTCGG
>DATDFP010000081.1:0-4875 GCA_036522535.1 Gemmatimonadales bacterium | reverse complement strand
CAAGGGCGCGTTCCACATGAGCCCCGACTACGCGTGGTGGTACGGCTACGCCGACGAGCTCGGCCACCTCGCGACGATTCGCGACGACGCGGAGCGCCTCCGGGGTGAGCAAGCGACCCGCAAGCGGACCCTGTTCATGATCTTCACGGGACCGCTGATGATGTTGGCCGTGCTGGGAGCGGTGTATGCGGTGTACCTTATCGTGTTTCGTCGGCGAGCTCCCCCCGAACGGACGGCACCCGATGACCTGGATTCGAACGATCCCACTCCCGGAAGCGGATGAGAAACTGCGCCGGGCCATCGAGGCCCAGCGCGCGCTCTACCCGCAGGAATACGCGACGCCGGTGCAGCCGACGGCGGACGGGACGTCCGGCATCGTCGCGTCCCACAGCCTCATACCCGACGCGCTGTATCACGCCTTCGCGACGTTCGGCGCGCTCATGTCGCCCGAGCTGCCGCTCACGCGCCGGCAGCACGAGATGATCACCACCCTGGTGTCCGTCACCAACCGCTGCCGCTACTGAATCACCTCGCACGCAGAGTTTCTGCGTCGGGTCACGCTGGACGAGGCGCTGGTGGCGGCGCTGGAGGACGACTACACCACGGCCCCCATCTCGGAGCAGGAGCGGGTCATGCTCGATTACGTGGTGCAGGTGACGCGGGACGCCACGTGCATCGCGTCGTCCGATCACGATCGCCTGCGCGCCGTGGGCTTCGATGACCGGGCGATCCTTCAGATCACGCTGATCGCCGCGTGGTTCAATTACATCAATCGGGTGGCCGACGCGCTGGGCGTGGGCCGGGCCTGAGCCCCCGAGCTGCCGAGGCGCAAGCCGGCCGCGAGCGCGCGCTGGTTGAGCTCGAGAAACTCCGGCTTGATCCGGTCCCGCAGCGCCCGCCCCAAGGCTCTGCTCCGTTACGACCTGAGACAGCGCGAACATCCAACGCCAATCGTACAGCTCGGCCGGCAGGCCCAGCCTGGCCATCGTCTCCGCGGCGGCGTGTCCCTGGAACCCGGCGTTGTGCACGGACAGCACGGTCGCGAGGCGGTTGTGAAACGGCTGCCGCGCGAACCGTGCGCAGATAGACGGCGGCTCGGCGAGTCCGTAAACCATCGGGCGAGCTTAGCGCCGCGAGGGTGGAGGGCTTCTGAAATCCGGTTGAAGGAACCTTCACTCGGGGCTTACCTTGGGGGGTGAACCTCAGTCCCCTCGCCGGCGAGCCGGCCGACCCTTCGATCCTGGTCAACATTCCCAGGCTCATGACCGGTTATTACGCGGCGCGGCCGGACCCCGACGTTCCCGAGCAGCGCGTCGCTTTCGGCACGTCCGGGCACCGCGGGTCTTCGCTCCGCACGGCCTTCAACGAGGGTCACATCCTCGCCATCACGCAGGCGATCTGCCTGTACCGCAGGGGGCACGCGATCGACGGACCGCTGTTCCTGGGTATGGACACGCATGCGCTCTCGGAGGCGGCGATGGCGAGCGCGCTCGAAGTGCTCGCCGCGAACGAGGTCGAAGTGCTGCTCGCGGAAAGCGGCGACTACACCCCGACACCGGCGGTTTCGCACGCCATCATCTCCCACAACCGGGGACGGAACACGGGCCTGGCGGACGGCATCGTAGTCACGCCGTCTCACAACCCGCCGGAGGACGGTGGGTTCAAGTACAATCCGCCCCACGGTGGACCGGCCGAGTCGGGAGCGACCGCCTGGATCGAGGCCGAGGCAAACCGGCTCCTTCGCGAGGGCCTGAGAGGGGTGAAGCGCACGCCCTTCGAGCGGGCGCTTCGAGCTCCCACGACTCGGGCCTATGACTACCTGGGCGCCTACGTCGACGACCTCGGGAGCGTCCTCGACATGGACGCGATCCGCGGGGCCCGGCTGAAGCTCGGCGTAGACCCGCTCGGCGGGGCGGGACTCCGCTACTGGCCCCGGATCGCGGAGCGCTACGGCCTCGACCTCGAGATCGTCAACGACACCGTCGATCCGACCTTTCGGTTCATGCGCGTCGACTGGGACGGAAAAGTCCGCATGGATCCGTCGTCTCCGCACGCGATGCGGGGACTGATCACGCTCAAGGACACGTTCGACATCGCGTTCGCCTGCGACCCCGACCACGACCGGCACGGCATCGTCACCAGGAGCGCGGGCCTCCTCCCGTCGAACCACTACCTCGCCGTCGCCATTCACCATCTCTTCGCCAATCGGCGGGAATGGCGCGAGAATGTCGCGGTCGGGAAGACCGTAGTCTCGAGCAGCATGATCGATCGGGTGACGGCCCGACTCGGCCGGCGGCTGCACGAGGTGCCCGTCGGCTTCAAGTGGTTCGTGGAGGGGCTGCTCGAGGGGCGGCTGGGCTTCGCCGGAGAGGAGAGCGCAGGGGCGTCCTTCTTGCGTCGGAACGGCACCGTGTGGACCACTGACAAGGACGGCATCATCGCGTGTCTCCTGTCCGCCGAGATCACGGCGCGGGGAGGCCGGGACCCGGGCGAGGTCTATCGCGAGCTCACTCGCGACCTCGGAGATCCGATCTACGAACGGATCGAAGCGCCCCTCGCCGCCGCGCAACGCGCCGTGCTCGCGCGGCTGTCGCCGGACGACGTGCGCATCACCGAGCTGGCCGGCGAGAAGGTGAGCCAGGTCCTCACGGCGGCCCCGGGCGACGGTAACCCGATGGGCGGCATCAAAGTGGTCACGCCCAACGCCTGGTTTGCCGTCCGTCCTTCCGGCACCGAAGAGGTCTACAAGCTGTACGCCGAGAGCTTCCTCGGCACGGACCACCTGCGACGGGTCCAACGCGAGGCGGAGGCCTTGGTGATCCGGACGCTGGCCCGGGTGCCTTCGTGACCACCTCGCACACGGGAACCATCTCGGCGCGGACTTCGTTCGAATTTCAGGATTGTGTTAGAGGAGACGGAGATTCTTTTATGCGCCACAACACCCTCAAGACAGCCGCGCTCCTGGGTCTGCTCAGTGGTGTGCTGCTGTTCGTCGGCGGCGCGCTGGGCGGACAGCAGGGTCTGGTCGTCGCGTTCGTCTTTGCCGCCCTGATGAACTTCGGGGCGTACTGGTTTTCGGATAAAGTCGTGCTCGCGATGTATCGGGCCCAGCCTGTGGGGCCGGAGCACCGGTTGTATCGAGTGGTCGAGCGGCTCGCCCAGCGGGCCGGCCTGCCGATGCCGAAGGTCTATGTGATCCCGACCGACGCCCCCAACGCGTTCGCGACGGGACGCAGTCCGAAACACGCCGCAGTGGCCGCGACCGACGGGATCCTGCGGCTCCTCGGCGACTCGGAGCTCGAAGGCGTAATCGGTCATGAGCTGGCGCACGTGCAGCACCGCGACATCCTCACGAGCTCGATCGCGGCCACGATCGCCGCCGCCATCATGATGCTCGCGTCAGTCGCGCGATGGGGGCTCATCTTCGGTGGGGCCGGCGGCCCGAATGACGATCGGCGCCGCAGCAACGCTCTCGTGCTTTTGGCCACCGCCATTCTGGCACCCCTCGCTGCCCTCGTCATTCAGGCAGCGATCTCCCGCTCGCGCGAGTTCGCCGCCGACCAGGGGGGTGCGGGCATGGCCGGGGGTCCCCATGGCCTGGCGCAGGCGCTCCAGAAGATCGACGCGGCCGCCCGGGCGGCGCCGCTCATGGCCAATCCCGCAACCGCGCATCTGTTCATCATTAACCCCCTCTCGGCGCGGGGGCTGATGGCGCTCTTCAGCACACATCCACCGACCGAGGAGCGGATCGCCCGGCTGCTCGCCGGGTAAATAAGACGGAGGACCTCTTCACGCTGCGTTCATTGATACCTTAAGTCGTAGAGCCTACAATCCTCGAGGCTCCTCGGGGGGATACATCGATGAACAGCCATCTGGACGCTTTGTTGGACCACATCGTGGGCCATGGCCCCGTATTTCGCGATCGCCAGAATGCGGGCGCGACGCTCGCCGCCCGCTTGGAGCGGTACCGCGGCGCGGAGGCTCTCGTCCTTGGGCTGCCGCGAGGCGGGGTCGTCGTGGCCGCCGAGGTCGCGCGCCGTCTCGGCGCCGGACTCGACGTCGTGGTCGCGCGCAAGCTAGGCTCGCCGCATTCCGCCGAGCTCGCGATCGGCGCGGTGACGGCCGACGGCGCGCGTTTTCTGAACGAAGATGTGATCCACGAGCTCGGCCTCTCCGAGCCCTATATCACCGCCGTCACGAGGGTGCAGCGGGGGGAGGCGCGGCGTCGTGAGACGCTGTTCCGCGCCGCTCGGCCCGCGCCGCGGATTCAGGGGCGGATCGTGATCCTGGTGGACGACGGGCTGGCCACGGGCGCGACGATGCACGCCGCGGTGCAGTCCGTGCGGGCGCAGGCGCCCGCCCGGCTGGTCGTAGCCGTCCCGGTGGGCTCGCGCGAGGCGTGTGCGGCGCTCCGGGCCGAGGCGGACGAGGTCGTCTGCCTGAGCGAGCCCGAGCACTTCGGGGCCGTCGGGAGCTGGTACGAACGCTTCGAGCAGACCAAAGATGCCGAGGTGCAACGGCTGCTCGCCGAGTTCGCGGCGCGCGGCTTGGCCATCGGTCTTTCGGATAGCGATAGGTCCACTGATCAGCCCGGCTTACAGTCCACCACTCAGAAGGTCCCGGGTGGCAACGCGCATCCGTAACGCCCCAACGAGCGCGGCACCCGCCAACGAAGTCCCGCTCGGCAGACCGCTTCGCGGACTCACGCCCGCAACGTCGCCCCCGGCGCATGAAGCCGCGCTGAAGCGAGCCGGATGCGCGGCATCCCCGCGTTGATCCTGTTCTCGGGCGGGCGTGAGGTTGCCTGCCAGGTGGGCGCCGTTCCACGACGCCTGCTCGACGCTCTAGTGGACCCGGTGGCGACGCAGGTTGCTG
>DATDFP010000080.1:0-8679 GCA_036522535.1 Gemmatimonadales bacterium | reverse complement strand
CCGCACCTGCTCCCCGGCCTCCCGTCTCCCCGGCACCTGGAGTACCCGGCTCGCCCCGCGGCTGCCGCGGCTCGGCGCCTTCACGCGCCGGCGGCTCCGCTCCGGTTCCCGGGACACCCGGGGAGGGGGGCGTGGCGCCGGGCCGCGCCTTCTCGCTCTCGTTCTCGTTCTCGTTCGCCATCAGAACTCCAATCCGCCTTTGCGGGCCCCGTCGGCCACGGCCTTGACGCGCCCATGATACTGGTAGCCGCCACGGTCGAACACCACCTTCGTAATGCCCTTCTCCTTCCCCTTCCGCGCGATCAGCTGCCCCAGCGCGAAGCTGCGCGCGGTCTTGCCCTTCCCCTCGGCCGTGACGCCCTCGGAGCGGTCCGCGGCGCCAACGAGGGTGACGCCCTTCGTGTCGTCCACGAGCTGGGCGTAGATGTGCTTGGACGAGCGGAACACGACGAGGCGTGGCCGCTCGGGCGTGCCCGCCACCCGCTTGCGCACGCGCAGGTGCCGGCGATAGCGCCGATGCTCGCGGGTCCGGATTCTGTGAAGCGCGCGCATCGCCTACTTCGCCGCCTGGGCGGTCTTGCCGGCCTTGCGCCGGACCTGCTCGCCCACGTACCGGATTCCCTTGCCCTTGTACGGCTCGGGCGGGCGGATGGCGCGGAGCTCCGCGGCCACCTGCCCCACCAGCTCCTTGTCCATGCCCTCGATCTTCATGACCACGTTGTTTTCCACCGAGATCTTGATCCCCTTCGGAGCGTGGTACGGCACCGGATGCGAGAAGCCGACCGTGACCTGCACGCCGAACGGCTTCGGCTCCGCCTTGTAACCCACGCCCTGAATCTCGAGCGCCTTGGAGAAGCCCTTCGTGACTCCCTCCACCATGTTGGCGACGAGCGTCCGGGTGAGGCCGTGCAGGGCTTTGTGCCGGTCTTCATCCGACGGCCGTTCGACGGCGACGGTGTTGTCGTGGAGGGCGAGGGTCAGCTCCGGATGGATCGTGCGGCTGAGCTCACCCCTCGGTCCTTTCACCGTAATCTGCCGCCCCTCCACTCGGGCCGTAACGCCCGCAGGAAGGGACACGGGCCGCTTGCCGATGCGCGACATGCCGGGCCTCCTACCAGATCACCGCGAGGAGCTCGCCGCCGATGCGGGCGGTGCGGGCTTCTCGATCCGACATCACACCCTGCGGCGTGCTGAGGATCGCCATCCCCAGGCCGTTCTTCACCCGCGGGATCTCGCGCGCCTTGACGTACCGCCGCAGGCCGGGTGCGGAGACGCGCTGCAGCTCGCGGATGACGGGGGCATCGTTGTGGTACTTGAGGTAGAGCCGCAGCAGGCCGTGACGCCCGTCGTCCAGGACCTTGTAGTCCTGGATATAATGGTTGTCCCGGAGGATCCGCGCGATCTCCACCTTCAGTTTCGACACCGGCATGTCCACCCGGCGGTGGCCCGCCTGGCAGGCGTTGCGCACGCGGGTGAGCATATCGGCGACCGGGTCAATTACGCTCATCTCGGCTTCCGTTCCTCTACCAACTGGCCTTACGCACGCCGGGAATCTCGCCCCGCAGGGCCAGGTCCCGGAAACAGATGCGGCATAGCTTGAACTTGCGCAGCGTGCCGCGGCTGCGTCCGCACCGCTGGCAGCGGTAGTAGCCGCGCACCTGAAACTTGGGCTTCCGCTTCACCTTCTCGATCCAGCTCTGCTTCGCCATGTGTGTCCCTCTCAGCCTCTTAGCCCCTTAGCCCCTTAGCCCCTTAGCCTCCCACCGCGACCGGAGCCTCGCCCCGGAAGGGGAATCCCATCTCGCGGAGCAGGGCCCGAGCCGCGTCGTCGCGGCCGGCGCTCGTCACGAGCGTGATGTCCATGCCGTGGGTTGTCTCGACCTTGTCGTAGTCGATCTCGGGGAAGATCATCTGCTCCTTGATGCCGATGCTGTAGCTCCCCCGGCCGTCGAAGCTGTCCGGCGACAGCCCGCGGAAGTCGCGCATGCGCGGCAGTGCGATGGTGATGAAGCGGTCGAGGAACTCGTACATGCGCGCTCCGCGCAGCGTCACCGAGCAGCCGACCGCCATTCCCTGCCGGAGGTTGAAGTTCGCGACCGACTTCTTGGCGCGCGTCACCACCGGCCGCTGGCCAGTGACGGCCGCGAGCTCCGCCACGGCCGCGTCCAGGGCCTTGGAATTCTTGGACGCGTCGCCCATCCCGACGTTGAGCACGATCTTCACCAGCTTCGGGACCTGGTGCGGATTCTTGAAGCCGAACTGCTGCGCGAGCTTGGACCGCACGCGCTGCTCGTAGTGCTCCAAGAGCCGCGGCCGGGGCGCCGGCTCGGGCGGAGGCCCCGCCGGCTCCTGCGGCTCACCCTCGGGGCGCGGCTTCGGCGCTTTCTTGGCCTTGGCCGCGGGCCCCGCTGCTCCCGCCTGCTTGGGCTGCTTCGGCTGCTTCGGCTGCTTCTCCTTGGTATCCGCCATTGCCTATCGCACCCGCGGGATGGGTTGGCCCGACTTGACCGCGGTCCGCTCGACCGTGCCGTCCTTGTCGACGCGCCGCCGGACGCGCGTGGGCTCGCCCGACTTCGGGTCGAGGAGCATCACGTTCGCCGCCGAGATGGGCGCCGGGAGCTCGATGATGCCGCTCTCGCCCTGGGGCGTGGTGGCCCGTTTGTGCTTCTTCACGATGTTCACGCCCTCCACGACCACGCGGAACTGCTTGGGGTAGACGCGCAGGATCTTGCCCTCCCGGCCGCGATTCTCGCCGCGGATGACGCGCACGGTATCGCCTTTGGCGACGTGCAGCTTGGCGCGCTCGGGCTCGCGGCCGCGCTCCCGCCGGCTCTTGCGGTAGACGAGCCGCCGCATCTCAGATCACCTCCGGCGCGAGCGACACGATCTTCATGAACTTCTTCTCGCGCAGCTCCCGGCCCACCGGCCCGAAGATGCGGGTCGCCCGCGGCTCGCCCTGCTCCGTGATGAGCACGGCGGCGTTCTCGTCGAAGCGGATGTAGGACCCGTCGCGGCGCCGGGTCTCCTTCGCGGTGCGCACGATCACGGCCCTCGCCACCTCTCCCTTCTTGATCTGGCCGGTGGGGATGGCGTCCTTGATCGTGACGACGACGATGTCCCCGAGCCCGCCGTAGCGGCGCTTGGAGCCCCCCAGCACGCGGATGACGAGGGCGCTGCGCGCGCCCGAGTTATCCGCGATCTTGAGAATCGATTCCTGCTGGATCACGGTCGTCCCCTGGCCTCAGCGCGCGTGCTCGACGATCGCGACGACGCGCCACCGCTTCGTCTTCGACACCGGCCGGCTCTCCATGATGCGCACCGTGTCGCCGGCCTTGGCGCCGAGCTCGTCGTGCGCCGCGACCTGCTTGGTGCGGACCACCTGTTTTCCGTAGAATCCGTGCGCGAGGCGGCGGACGAGCGACACCGTCACGGTCTTCTGCATCTTGTCGCTCATCACGACGCCCGTCCGGATTTTGCGGCGCCCCCTCATGCCTGCTTCCTCTCCCGCAGAATGGTCTGAATCCGCGCCATGTCGCGGCGGATCGTCCGCAGCTGGAGCGGGTTCGGGATCGCCTCCGTGGCCCGGCGGAAGCCCAGGCGGAATCGCTCCTCGGTGAGCAGCGCGAGCTTCTGCTCGAGCTCCTCGGTCTTCAGCTCCCGCAGCCCGCCCGGCTTCAGCCTCGCCACCCTAGCGTTCCTCCCGTCTCACGAACTTCGACTTGATCGGCAGCTTGGCCGCCGCGAGCGCCAGCGCCTGGCGCGCCAGATCCTCGGCGATGCCTTCCACTTCGAACATCACGCGGCCGGGCTTCACCACCGCGACCCATCCCTCCGGATTCCCCTTCCCCTTCCCCATGCGCGTCTCGGCGGGCTTCTTGGTGACCGGCTTGTCCGGGAAGAGCCGGATCCACACCTTGCCCCCGCGCTTCATCTCGCGCGTCAGCGCCACGCGCGACGCCTCGATCTGGCGGTTGCTGATCCACCCCGGCTCGAGCGCCATCAGCCCGTAATGCCCGAACGCAACCGTGTTGCCGCGCGTCGCCATCCCCTTGGTGCGACCCTTGAACCGTTTGCGAAACTTGACGCGCTTCGGTGCCAGCATGGCTCAGGCGCCCGTGGAATAAGTCCGGCCCGCCAGCTCCTCGGTCACCTCGCGGGTGAAAATCCACACCTTCACGCCGATGGTGCCGTAGGTCGTCTTGGCGGTCGAGGTCGCGTAGTTGATGTCGGCCCGCAGCGTGTGGAGCGGGACGCGGCCCTCGTGGTAGCCCTCGGTGCGGGCGATCTCGGCGCCGCCCAGCCGGCCCGCCGTCTTGATCTTGATCCCCTGCGCCCCCATCCGCATCGCGCTCTGCACCGCGCGCTTCATCGCCCGGCGGAACGAGATGCGCTGGGTGAGCTGGTGCGCCACGCTGTCAGCCACGAGCTGGGCCTCGAGCTCCGGCCGCTTGATCTCCTCGACGTTGATCCCGACTTCCTTCCCCGTGAGCTGTGTGAGCTCGTCCCGCAGTTTGTCCACCTCCGCCCCGCGCTTCCCGATGACCACGCCGGGCCGACCGGTGTGCACCGTTACGGTGACCTTCCCCGGCTTGCGCTCGATGTGCACGTCCGCGATGGCGGCGTGCGCCAGCCGCGTCTTCAGGTACCTCCGGATCAGGTCGTCTTCCTTCAGCAGCTCGGGAAAGTCCCGCCGCGCGTAGTACCGGGACCGCCATGGCTTCACGATCCCCAGCCGAAACCCGTACGGATGCGTTTTCTGGCCCACTTATTCACTCCCGCTCTTGGTCGTCCGCGCCTTGGTCTCTTTGCCGGTCTTGGACCGGCCGGCCGCCGGCTTCTTCCCGCCCGCGTCCGGCGCCGTGGTCTCGGGCCGCGCCGCTCCCGCCTTCGGACGCGTCGCCTTGGGCGCCGCCGGCGCGTCGCCCGCGACGTGGATCTCCACGTGACTGGTCCGCTTCAGGATCGGCGTCGCCCGACCCATCGCCGCCGCGGTAAAGCGCTTCAGGGTCGGCCCCTCGTTCACGACCGCGTAGGCGACGCGCAGCGTGTCGGGATCGAACGCCGCGTTCTGGCGCCGGGCCTGCTGTTCGGCGTTCGCCACCGCCGACTTGAGCACTTTGTGGATCTGCTTCGCCGCGAGCTTCTTCGAGAACCGGAGGACGGCGTACGCCTCCGGCACTCGAGCCCCGCGAATCTGGTCCACGACGAGGCGCATCTTGCGCGACGACTGCCGCACGCTCCGCTGGATCGCTCGTGCCCGCACCGCTCACTCCTTCGGCGGCGGCGCCGCCGCCTCGGCCTCGCGCTCCGCGGCCGAGCCCTTGGCGCTGTGCCCGCGGAACAGCCGCGTGGCGGCGAACTCGCCGAACTTGTGTCCCACCATGTTCTCGGTGACATAGACCGGGATGAACTTGTTCCCGTTGTGCACCGCCAGGGTGTGGCCCACGAAATCCGGCGTGATGGTGCTCCGCCGGGACCACGTCTTGAACACCTTCTTCTCGTTCCTCTCGTTCAGGACCCGGATCTTCTCGAGGAGCGACGGCTCCACGTAGGGGCCCTTCTTGACGCTGCGGCCCATGGCTAGTCTCCGTTCCCAATGCGGAATGGGGAATGTGGAATGCGGAATTGAAGTGCCAGGCTCGAAGCCCACACTGCCATTCCGCATTCCGAATTCCGCATTCCGCATTTCATTGAGTCGCCTTTCCCCTCTTGCGTCCCCGCACGATCAGTCGCGTCGACGCCTTCTTCTTATGCCGCGTCTTGCGGCCCTCCACCTTGCCCCATGGGGACGTGGGTGGCCGCCCGCCCGAGGTCTTGCCCTCGCCGCCGCCCAGGGGGTGATCCACCGGGTTCATCGCCACGCCGCGCACCCGGGGCCGGCGCCCGAGCCAGCGGGTCTTCCCCGCCTTTCCGACCGAGAGCAGCTCGTGCTCGGGGTTCGAAACCTCGCCGACCGTGGCGAGGCACTCGCCGCGCACCATGCGCATCTCCGTGGAGCGCAGCCGCAGGGTGACGTAGTTCCCCTCCTTCGCCACGACCTGCACCCCCGTGCCCGCGGAGCGGGCGAGCTGCCCGCCGCGGCCGATCTTGAGCTCCACGTTGTGCACGGTGGTCCCGAGCGGGACCTCGAAGAGCGGCATCGCGTTCCCGACGCGGATGTCCGCCCCCGGACCGGACACGACCGTGTCGCCGACGCGCAGCCCCTGCGGCGCGAGGATGTAGCGCTTCTCGCCGTCCGCGTAGTGCAGCAGCGCGATGCGCGCGGTGCGGTTCGGGTCGTACTCGATCGCCGCGACTTTGGCCGGCACGCCGAACTTGTTGCGCCGGAAGTCGATCCGGCGGTAGCGGCGCTTGTGGCCGCCTCCCTGGTGGCGCGTCGTGATGTGGCCCTTGTTGTTGCGGCCGCCGGTCTGCCGCAGCGGCTCGAGCAGCGACCGTTCGGGCTCGGAGCGGGTGACATCGGCGAAGTCCGATACCGAGCGGAACCGCGTCGACGAGGTCACCGGCTTGAACTGTCGAATGCCCATATCAGCCCTCGAACACCTCGATCGCGTCCCCCTCTTTGAGGGTCACGATCGCTTTCTTCCAGGAGGGCCGCCGGCCCACGAAGCGCCCCTGGCTGCGGCGCTTGGCGCGCACCACCAGGGTGCGCACGTCGGTCACGGTGACCTTGAACAGCGACTCGATCGCCGCCCTGATCTGCGGCTTGCTCGCGTCCGGGTCCACCCGGAATGCGTACTCCTTGCGCGCCGCGTAGGCTGCCGACGACTTCTCGGTGACGACA
Source organism: Gemmatimonadales bacterium (assembly GCA_036522535.1). Classification (GTDB taxonomy): domain Bacteria; phylum Gemmatimonadota; class Gemmatimonadetes; order Gemmatimonadales; family GWC2-71-9; genus AG12. The sequence goes on along the minus strand of DATDFP010000080.1, from coordinate 1,895 downwards.
GGCGCCACGATCGTCCGGTGAGCGTCAGCCATCTCCGGCCTCCGATTCCTCCGCCGCCGTCCCCTCGCCTTCCTCGGCCCCCTCGCCCCCACCGTCGCCGGCCAGCGCGGGCAACTCCACCACCACGGCGTCCGACCAGAGGATCTCGTACGCCGTCGCGTCGGCGAACCGCATCACGTGGACGCCGGGAAGGTTGCGGCCCGAGAGATACACGTTGTGCGCCTGCCCGGCGCCCGCCGTCAGCAGCAGCGCCTTCCGGCCCGCGAGCCCAAGTGCCGCGAGCAGCTCGGCCAGCACCTTGGTCTTCGGCTTCTCGTACGCAAGCGGATCCACGACTAACAGCGCCCCCTCGCGGGCCCGGGCGTTGAGCGCCGACTTCTTCGCGAGCTGACGGATCTTCTTCGGGATGGCAAGGCGGTAGTCGCGCGGGTGCGGCCCGAACACGATGCCGCCGTGGCGCCAATGGGGAGCGCGGATGGAGCCCTGCCGCGCGCGGCCCGTGCCCTTCTGCCGCCACGGCTTCTGGTTGCCGCCCGCCACCCAGCGACGCGTCTTGGTCTCGTGCGTCCCCTGCCGCTGGTTGGCCAGATAGGTGACGACCGCCCGGTGCAGCACGTGCTCGTTGACCGTGCCGTCGAACAGCGCCTCCGGCAGGGGGATCGCCGCTTGCTTGGACCCGGTGGCCGAGTAGTGCGGAGCCTCAATCATGGCGGCTCGGACCTCCCTGCTTGCGGACGCTGAGGAGTCCATTCATGGGGCCCGGTACGGAGCCCCGGACGAACAGCAGGTTTCGCTCGGCGTCCACTCTCTCGACCCGCAGGCCGAGCTCCGTGAAACGGCGCGCGCCCATGTGCCCGGGCATCCGCTTCCCCTTGATGATGCGCGAGGGGTCCGTCCCCGGCGCGATCGACCCGGGCTTGCGGTGACGGGTGTTGCCGTGCGTCTCGGGTCCCCCGCCGAAGTGATGGCGGTGCACCACGCCCTGAAAGCCCCGCCCCTTGGTCACGCCCGTGACCTTCACCAGATCCCCCGACTTGAAGATGCCCACGGTCACGACCTCGCCGGGCTTCGGCGGCTCGCCCGCGAGGGGGAAGCTCCGGAGCACGCGAGGCGTCGTCTCGAGGCCGGCTTTCTTGACGTGCCCGAGCAACGCCTTCGGCGTGCGCTTCGGCTTGCGCACCCCGAAGCCGAGCTGCGCGTGCGACCCCGTCACCTGCACGACGGGGCACACACCCGCCTCGATCACCGTCACCGGAACGGCGGCGCCGTCCTCGTTGAACAGGCGCGTCATGCCCAATTTGCGACCGATCAATCCGTTCATATGAGACATCAGACGTCAGAGGTCAGACGTCAGATTGGACCTCCTTACTCGACTTTGATCTCCACGTCCACTCCGGCCGGCAGATCGAGCTTCGTGAGCGCATCGACCGTCTGGGGCCGCGAGTCCAGGATGTCGATCAACCGCTTGTGGGTCTTCAGCTCGAACTGCTCACGGCTCTTCTTGTCGATGTGCGGGCTCCGCAGCACCGTCCACAGCTGCCGCTTGGTGGGGAGGGGAATGGGCCCCGAGACTTGCGCGCCGGTCTTCTCGGCAGTGCGCACGATGTCGGCCGCCGCCTGGTCGATCAGCGCGTGGTCGAAAGCTTTGAGACGAATGCGGATCTTGCCAGCCATCGCGTCCTCGAACGCGGAACTCGGAACGCGGAAGTCGGAACGCGCGGTTCCGCGTTCCGCGTTCCCCGTTCCGCGTTATTTCAAGATTTTGGTGACCACCCCCGCCCCCACCGTGCGGCCGCCCTCGCGGATCGCGAAGCGCAGCCCCTCCTCCATCGCGATCGGCGTGATCAACTCGATCGTCATCTTCGTGTTGTCCCCCGGCATCACCATCTCCACCC
>DATDFP010000079.1:0-3253 GCA_036522535.1 Gemmatimonadales bacterium | reverse complement strand
GCAGGCCGCCATTGCCGAGGAGATCGGTGTGGGGACGTCATGAATCACGCCATCGAGACCCAGCAGTTGCACTACCACGCGGGGAAGACGTTCGAGATCAAGAACCTTGACCTGCACGTCGCACGCGGCTCGATCTACGGTTTCCTCGGACCCAACGGTTCCGGAAAGACCACGACGATGGGACGGGTGCGCCCAAAGTCGGGCTGCTACTCGTCGATCAGTCGGAGTGGTTCACGATCACGATGCACGCCGGAACCGCGTACACCTTGGTGGCGGTGTGCGACAACGATTGCACATGCCTCGACCTCGTGCTGTACGACACCGGCCGCAACGAGCTCGAAGCCAACCGGGCTACGCCCATGCCAATGATCAAGGTCACGCCCAGGGAAACGGGGCCGCATCGAGTGAAGGTGACCTTGACCGGCTGCTCGTTGAGTCCCTGCTGGTACGGGATCGGGGCGTACCGGAAGCGTTAAGAAATAGTCGGCTGCCCCCGCCGCTGAGTCCCGTGCCCTGAAGGGCCGGCTCGGCCCTGTGGGGCGCGTCTTTAAAGACGCCCCGCGCGAGCGCCGAGCCGGGGCTTCAGCCCACGGGCTCCAGGCCCAGCCTTAATTATCCACCACCCGGGCCCGCCCCGGATGGCGCACGGCCTGTTCCCGAACGTACTTGATCGCAGCGCTCAGCTGCCGCGGCCCCACGGAACGCAGATCATAGCCCGGCGCCCACCTCAACGACTCCCGCTCCGAAATGCCGTCTCGGTTGGCGATCCTTGCGCTCGCACCCTTCAGACCCTGCACGAGCCGTGGCACGTCGAAGGCAGGTGGAAGCGCGAGAATCATGTGCACGTGATCGTCGACGATCCCCAGTGCAAGCACCCGGGCCCCGTGCCGCCCGCACTCGGCTGGAAGGAACCTCCCCAAGAACTCCACCACGGCTGGCTTGACCAGCGGGAGTCGTGCAAAGGTCGTCCACGTGAGATGCACGTACAGCCGCACAGGCATGCTCGCCTCCTGCTACTACGGAGGAAGCTAGCCGTGGAATGCCTGGATACTGGCCTCCCAATCGTGCGAAGCGTACCGAATCCTTTCGGTGGGCCCCAGCGGGTCCGGGCCCGGGCCCGGAAAGGACTGGCTCAGCTCACGGACTTGAGGCACGATCGTAAACCCTCAATGTCCCCTGCGCCGACGATCCGTGCCCTGAAGGGCCGGCTCGGCCTTGTGGGGCGCGTCTTTAAAGACGCCCCGCGCGAGCGCCGAGCCGGGGCTCAGCTCACGGACGTGACCTCCGCCAACGATCCGAGCCGGCTTTCAGCTCACAGAACTTGAGACGCGCAGTTCACCCCCCGGCGTCGAGCACGCGCACGTGTCCCTCGCGCCCGTACGCGAGGATCTCGGCATCCCGCGTGAGCAGGGTGGCGCCGATAGCTCGGGCCGTCGCGATCAGCAACCGGTCCACCGGATCGCGCGGGGGCTCGCCCGCAAGAAGTTCGGCATCTACGGCCACCGCTGCCGTAAGGTCGGCCGTCCGAACGCCGGCCTCTTCAATCGCCGTCTTTGTCCACGTCGGCAGATCGACCGAAAGCGTGAGTCGCTTCCTCGTTACGAGCCTCGCAACCTCCCAGGCGGAGAGCGGTGATACAAAAATCCGCTCGGCCCGGTCATATTCCCTCAAGAGGGCCAATGCGCGCTGCGAAAGTCTCGCCGCGGTGCCCTCCACGTACCACACCCAGACGTGGGTGTCGAGGAGGAGCAAGTCCCGACCCTCCCTAATCCTCTTCGGCACCCCAGCGCTCGCCCGTCGGGGCGACGATATCGCCGTGGTAGGTCACGGTTCCCTTGAGGATGCCGAAGGCATCCCTCCGGGCGGACCGCTTGACCGGCACGAGCTTCGCGACCGGCTCTCCACGTTTAGTGATCACGATCTCCCGGCCCGTTTGACGCACCTGGTCCATGAGCTCGAGGCACCGGGCCTTGAACTGACTCGCGGGCACGGGCGACGCCGGTTCCTGCGCCGCCAAGGGCTGACGCTGTTTCTTGGGCATATGTGACCAATTAAGTTGACCAGTAGGTCTTAGTCAATGACCTACTCCCCGACCACCTTGATGATCACCCGCTTCCGGCGCTGCCCGTCCCACTCACCGTAAAACACCCGCTGCCAGGGGCCCAGATCGAGCTTGCCGTCCGTGATCGGCACGATCACCTCGTGGCCGATCGTGAGGCTCCGCAAGTGCGCGGCGGCGTTGTCCTCCCCCGTTTCATTGTGCTGGTAACGCCCGGGGTCCCAGGGGGCAATAGTGCCCTCGAGCCACTTCAGGATGTCGGACCACAATCCGGACTCGTGGTCATTCACGAATACCGACGCCGTGATGTGCATCGCGCTCACGAGCGCGAAGCCCTCCCGCACATCGCTTTGGGCGACTTGACGGGCGACCTCGTCGGTGATGTCGATGATCTCCTGCCGCTGCTTCGTGTTGAACCAGAGGTAGTGCGTATGGGACTTCATCTATCCCCCCGAACGCGGAAGTGGGAACGCGGAAGTGGGAACGCGGAATGCGAGAACCGACGCGCCACGGCCGGAATCACCGGTTCCGCGTTCCGACTTCCGCATTCCGCGTTTAGAGCGTGTCGATTTGTCACACGGGAGCCGAATCTCTAGATTGCGCCTTCAATATGCCGCTCCCGTTCCGCCGCCGGATCTTCGGGATCCTGGTCGCGCTCACCGCCGTACCGATCACGCTGGCGGTGGTTGGGTGGGTCCTGGCGGCCCGCACGGCGGCGCCGTCGGCGGGGGCGCGCGTCGCCCTGGAGGGCGCAGCCGCCTCGGCGCGCCAGATGCTCGAGCGGATGGACACCACCCATCTCACGGCGCGGGAGCGGGCGGCGTTCCGCCACCACCTCAATCAGCTCTCGACCTCGGTCACCCTGGTGCGCCGCGCCGAGACGTATCTCCGCTACTACGCGGCCGGGTTCGCGGCGCTGGTGCTGGCGCTCGGCGCGCTCGCGATCATCGCCGCGATCCGCCTCGCCGGGCACCTGTCGCGCCAGCTGTCACGCCCGATCGACGAGCTGGTGGGGTGGACGCGGCTGATCCGGCGACGCATGCCCCTTCCGGCCGGCGCGCCGACCCGCGGCGCGCCGGAGTTCGAGGCGCTGCGGCAGGCGCTACGCGAGCTCGCCACTGCGCTCGACGCCGCGCGGGCTCTTCTGCTGTACGGGATCCTGTGCTTCCTGCTTTGTCGACGTCAATGGCATTC
>DATDFP010000078.1:0-5555 GCA_036522535.1 Gemmatimonadales bacterium | reverse complement strand
CTCGCCGCCTGGCCCGTAGCGCTCGCGGCGCAGCAGCGGACCCCACCGCCCCCGCGGCCCCCGCGCGAGCCTCGGTTCTTTGCGTATGCGTTCGGCGACCACCACGGTCGCATCGGCGTCCTCGTGAAGAACGATGCCAATCCCGAGACGGACTCGATCGGCGCGAGGATCGACGGCGTGACGCCCGCCAGCCCGGCGGCCAAAGCGGGCCTCAAGGTGGGTGACATCATCACCAGGTTCAACGGCACCTCGCTCGCCGGACTCAAGGCGGAGGACGACGAAGAGTCCGGCCCGGGGAGCAAGCTGGTGGAGCTCGCCCGCAGGCTCGAGCCCGGCGACACGGTGCAGGTGGAGTATCGGCGCGGGGGCGAGAGCAAGAAGGCGACGCTCGTCGCGGAGGATCTCGGCGCGGTCCGGTTCGAGGTCCCGGAGCCATTCCGGTTCGAGGTCCCGGAGCCATGGCGGATGCCCGGGATGCCGAGGTTCGACTTCGAGTTCGGCGCGCCGTGGGGTGACCTGGAGCTCGTGAGTCTCAACCCGGACTTGGGTGAGTACTTCGGTGCGAAGGAGGGGGTCCTGGTCGTGAAGGCACCGGCCGACTCCAGCCTGCCGCTGAAAGGCGGGGACGTGATCCTGTCCATCGGCGGTCGCAAGCCCACGTCGCCGTCGCACGCGATGCGTATCCTCCGCTCCTACGAGCCGGGCGAAACGGTCGCGCTCGACATCATGCGGAAGCAGAAGCGTGTCACCCTCAATTGGAAAGTACCGGAGCGGGGGGGGCGGCGGTTGCGGCACGGTCCGGAGCACGAGGACCAGAGCGAGTTCCGGCTCCAGCCGCTCCTCGGCCGAACTCGCATGCGGAGTGTCTAGCCGTCTCGACGTCTGGCCGTCGCGACGTCCACTCGTTTCCCCGGCAGTACCTGGTCGAACGCGGCGAGCTCGAATGGCTTCGCTACACAGGGCCGCCCGGTGGAGGCGAGGAATCGTCGCACGCCGTCGTCCACGAGCTGGCCGGTCGTGAAGATCACCCGCTCGACGGACGCCTCGTCGCTCGCCTTGAGGTCCCGGAAGAACTCTTCGCCCGACAGGTCCGGCATCCGCATGTCCACGATTACGGCGTCGAACGCGTCCTCCCGCATTCGCTCCAGCGCCTCCTTGCCGCTCCCCGTGGTCTCCACCTCGTGACCGCGGAGCGAGAAGTAGCGCTGCAGCGCGACGCGCACCGACGCCTCGTCGTCCACCACCAGAATGCGGAGCGGGTCGGTCACCGCGCCGATGGGTGGGGTCGCCTGCGTCTCACCGCTCGGCCGCGGCGCGACGATCGGCAGCTCGATTAGGAAGCGCGCGCCTCCCTGGCTCGTGTTCTCCGCCCAGATGCGACCCTCGTGCTCGCGCACAATGCCCAGCGAGATCGAGAGCCCGAGCCCGGTCCCAGAGCCGGTCGGCTTGGTGGTGAAGAACGGGTTGAAGATGCGCTCGAGCAGGTTGGGCGGGATGCCCGGCCCGGTGTCCTCCACCTCGATCCGGATCACGTCGTCCGAGCGCCGCGTCCGCACCGCCAGGCGCTGCTTGTCGCGCTCCGAGCGCTCCATCGCCTGCTCGGCGTTGGTGATCAGGTTCAGGAACACCTGCTGGAGCTGGTGCGCGTCCGCCATCGTTTCGGGGACCTGCTCGTCGTAGTCGCGCACCACGTCGATTCCCCGCACGCGGAGCTCGTATCCCCGGAGCTCCAGCGTGTCGTCCAGCACCTGATTGACCGAGGTCGGAGTCCGCTCCGGCTTGTGCTGGCGCGCGAAGGTCAGGAGGTTCTGCACGATACGGGAGGCGCGCCGCGCCTCGGCGTAGACCATCTCCGCCGCCGTGCGCTGGTCGGGCGGGAAGCGCTTCTCGGTGAGCAGCAGCTGGGCGAATGCCGAGATCCCGGCGAGCGGGTTGTTCAGCTCGTGGGCCACGCCGGAGACGAGCTGCCCGATCGCGGACATCTTCTCGGACTGGATGAGCTGCTCCTGCAGCAGCGTCTGGTCCGTGACGTCGCGGATGATGCAGAGCACCTCCTCGTCCACCTGCGGCGTCGAGTAGGTGACCTGAATCGTGCGGACCTCACCGTCTTTACGGTGGAAGGTGGTCTCGAACAGGCCGGTCTCACCGGCCAGCGCCTTCTGGAAGTGGTTCAGCGCCTTGGGGAGCTCGTCGTCGCCGAGCATCGGGGCGAACCACTGACCCACGAGCTCCTCGCGGCGGTAGGCCGAGATGATCTCGGCGGCGTGGTTGACCGTCGTGAACCGGCCGTTGGCGTCGAGCGTCACGATGGCGTCCGACGCCGACTCGAACAGATTGCGGTAGCGGGCCTCCGAGCGCGCCAGCGTTTCCTGCGCGCGGTTCTGCTCCGTGATGTCCCGCAGCGTGGCCACGGTGCCGAGCAGCTCCCCCTCCACGACAAGGGGGGTAGCGGAGACGGCCACGACACGCTCTTCCCCCGAGCCGGAGACGATCTTGGTCTCGAAGCGCTGTTCCTCGCCCGCGAGCGCGCGGAGCTCCCGCTCGGCCACGTCCTGGCGCTCGCTCGAGGCGACGAGATCGTCGATCGGGGTGCCCGGAAGGTCGTCGAGCGGCCGGCCGAACAGCTCGGCGGCGGCGCGGTTGGCGGTGAGGACCCGGCGATCGCGGCTCGTTACGACGACCGCGTCGGCCAGGGCGGTCACGAGATCCGCCGCCACCCGCAGCAGGTCGAAGCCGGCCCGTTTCGGCCCGGCTTTCGGCGGCTGGGGAGCCGCCCGCGGCTCCCGGGTGGGCGAAGCGCGCCGGCTCTTGCTCATGGTGCGTAGGCAGCCACCATCGCGTCCCTCATCAGCAGGAGGCTCCGCTTCGCCGCCTCAGTCACCGCGCGGGGGCTCTCGCCGCGTTTCACGCACCCCTTGATGATCTCCAGGGCCTGGATCGGATGCTCGTCGTCGTACTTCGCGTGCTCCTCGAGCCACCACCGGCCGCGGGGGCCGATCTTCTCGTTCTTCGAAAGACCCTGGAGCGCCTTCGCCGAGATCTTCTGCGCCATGCCTTCCACGGCGTAGTTGGTCGCCGACACGGCGCTCCCGAACGGCGCACTCCGGCACATCTCGGTCAAGTACCCGTGGAACGCATTCACCTCCCGGATCATCGGCTCGGCAATCTGGAAGCGCTCCTTGCGGACCCCGAACCCGTCTCCCATGGCCCGCCACATCGCGTCATGCCGCTTCTCCACTCGCATGTTGTCCTGGAAGAAGGTCACTCCATCTTCCGGCGAGCGGTCGAGCAGGAGCTGGAGCCACCAGGGGAAGTCTCGGATGATCGGATAGAAGGTGACGACGAAATTTTGGGTCATCCCTTCCACGAGCTGATTCTCGGAGGCGTCAACGATCACACGCGTGTTGAGAATCGCCTCACGGGTCGGATCAAGGGCGACGTCCATCTCTGCCACCCAGGCGGGGTGGGGCGTCACCTGCACGGACATCCTTGCTCCTTCAAACGCTACGACCGTTGGAAACAACGCGACGCTGTGGTCAAATTTACGGCAGCCAGCCGCGCGCACAAGTTGATGCGTCGAGACAACTTGGGCCGTGACACCGGTGCGACAGGGAAGCGGGATCCATGGGGGTTGACACGATATATCGTCCCATAATATCTTGACGTAACATCTCAAAACGGGGAAGACAGATGGCCAGGCATTTCGCGTGGGACGCATTCGGGTTCGGGCCAAGGGCGTGGTTCTGGAGCGCGCGGCCCCGGCATCGGCGCCGTCAGTGGTTCGAGTCGGGTGACATGAAGTACGTCATTCTGAAGCTGTTGAGCGACAAGCCGCGCCACGGCTACGAAGTGATGAAGGAGCTCGAGGAGCAGCTGCACGGCTGTTACTCCCCCTCGCCCGGAACCGTGTACCCCACCCTGCAGTGGCTCGAGGACGAGGGCCTGGTGGTTGCCCAAGACGTGGAGGGGAAGAAAGTCTACGAGGTCACCGCGGCGGGCCGGCAGTTCCTCGAGGAGCACAAGGACGTCGTCGACGAGATCTTCGAGCGCGTGCAGGACGCGGTCGACCGCGCTTTCGGTGGTCCGATGGCGGAGCTGAACCGCACCATGGGCCGGGTGATGAAGACCGTGTACCGGGCGGCGTGGCGCGCGCGGGACGACGCGACCCGCAAGCGACTGGCGGAGATCCTGAGCCGGGTGATCGCTGAGGTGGAGAGCCTGAGCACCTGAGAGGCGTCACACGTCGCTCGTCACACGTCACATGTCACACGTCGCACGAAGCCTCCCGTCCCACCGTCGGGCGTGTGACGTGCGACATGTGACGTGTGACGCCTCTTCAGCGCCGCCGCCCCCGCAACTCCTCCAGGGCCCGCGTCACGTACACGCGCGTCATCTGCTTCCGCCACGAGAGGTCGAAGTCGGTGTTGTCCAGGGGCTTTGCGGGCCGGTACGCGGCTTCCGCAGCGGCGGCGATCGCGTCGTCCGAGAGCGCGCGGCCCTTGAGCGCGGCCCCCGCCTCGGCGACCTCCTGCGGCCAGCTTGCGACGCCGCCCAGCACGACGCGCGCGTCGGCGACGCGGTCGCCGTCCCATCTAATCCACACCGCCGCACCCAGCACCGGGAAATCGAACGAGCCGCGGCGGCGCAGCTTGTGGTAGGTCGCGTCCCAGCCGTCGGCGCTCGGAAGCCGCACCTCGGCGAGGATCTCATCGGCCTGCTTCGTGAGGTAGTTGATCCCGTCGTTGTGGTAGAGCCGCCCGGCGGGGACGAGCCGCTCACCCGCCGGCCCGACGAGTAGGAACTCCGCGCCGATCGCCACCATCACCGGGGCCACGTCCGAAGAGCTCACGGCCCAGCAACGGGGCGAGGACGGAGCCACCCAGCAGATGTGCCCGTCCTTCTTCATGCAGAAATCGATCGCCTTGCGCCACTCGTAGGTCTGGTCGTAATAGTTGCAGCGCGTGTCGAGGCAGAGGTTCCCGCCGAGGGTGCCCATGTTGCGGAGCAGGGGCGTGGACACGAGCTCCGCAGCCTGGGCGACGGCAGGGTAGTGCTGGCGGATTGCAGGATCGGCGGATAGATCGCTGAGCGTCACACAGGCGCCGACCACGCACCCCGCGTCTCGCATCCCGCATCCCGCCAGCGCTTGGATCCCCATCAACGAGATGACCGTCGCGGGCGTCTGCTGGCGCCGCTTCATGTTGGGGTAGAGGTCCGTCCCGCCGGCGACGTACATCCCGTCGGTCCCTGCGTCGGCTTTCATGGCGACCGCCTCCTTGAGCGAGGTCGGCTGCCGGTAGGTGAAGGACGGGAGCCGGAGCATCAGCGCTTGGGGCTGGGCGCGCCACTGCCGGGCGCTACTGACCCCGGGCGCAAGCCCGGGGTCCCCGGGGTTAGTGGCACCGCCTTTCCATCGCCGCCCTCCCACGGCGGAGGCACCCGCGTGGGCTCAGGCCATGGTATCTCGGGGAACCGCGCTGGCCCGAACCGCGGCTCCTCTCCTTTCTGCTTGCGGCGCAGCGCCTTGAACACCTTCTCCGGCGTGATCGGTACCT
>DATDFP010000077.1:0-2087 GCA_036522535.1 Gemmatimonadales bacterium | reverse complement strand
CTCGAACGCCGCACGGTTGATCGGGCCGTCCAGCACCAAGGGCGCCACAACACCGCTCGTGCGCAGCCCGGCCACAAACGTGATCGTTTTCCTCCGACCATGCGGCACGCCAGCCCGCAGCCGCCGACCGCGCGGGGCCCGTCCGTAGCGCCGGGCCATGTTCGGGGAAGCCCAGGTCTCGTCGATGAAGATCAGCCGCTCGGGATCGAGATCGAGCTGGCCCTCGAACCACGCCTCGCGTCGCTTGCGGATGTCCGGCCGGTCTTGCTCGGCGGCATGCGCCGTCTTTTTTTTCTACGGCGGCAAAGCTTGCTGTCTGGCAGACTGGGGCGATTCGGTTTGCAGTCGAGCTGGAGGGGCGCGATGGCCAGACGCCAGTCAAGGACGCCGGATCGGGAACGCGTCTTACGCCCGCTGCGCCGCCTGTGCCCGGCGTGCGGAGGCGAGATGCGCATCCGCTACGAGAACCGCCGCACCCTGGTGACGCTGTCCGGCACGGTGCGTGTGCGCCTGAAGGTGAGGCGCTGCGAGGCCAAGGACTGTGCGCGCTACCATAAGCCCTACCGACCCGAGGCCGAGGGAGCTCTGGCCCTGCCCGAGCACGAGTTCGGTCTCGACGTCATCGCGCTCGTGGGCACGTTGCGCCACCGCGACCACCGCTCCGTGCCCGAGATCCATGCCGCCTTGCGCGAGCGCGGGGTGACGATCGCCGAGCGCTCCGTCACCAATCTGCTCGACCGCTACGACGAACTGCTCGCCACCGCGCTGACCGACAGCAGCCATCTGCGCGGGCTCCTGGCACAGCAGGGCCGCATCATCCTGGGGCTGGATGGGCTGCAGCCGGACGTCGGTCACGAGGTCCTGTGGGTGCTGCGCGACTGCCTGTCGGGCACGGTGCTGCTGGCGCGCAGCCTGCTCTCGTCCACGGCGTCGGATGTGGCCGCTCTCCTGCGCGAGGTCGTGGCGGCGGTGGGCGTGCCGGTCGCAGGGGTGATCAGCGACGGGCAGCCCTCGATCCGCAAGGCGGTCAGGCAGGTCCTGCCGGGCGTGCCTCACCAACTCTGCCAGTTCCACTTCCTGCGCGAGGCCGCCCATCCGGTCTACGAGGCGGATCGGCATGCCAAGAAGGAGTTGAAGAAGCAGGTGCGCGGCATCCGCGCCATCGAGCGGGCCAGCGAGGGCCGCAGCGATCCCGAGGCCGCCGTGGTCAGTGGGTACTGCGCGGCCGTGCGCTCGGCGATCACGGACGACGGCCGAGCGCCGCTCGCCGCCTCGGGGCTGAAGCTGAAGAAGCGGCTGGAGCGGATCGCCGACAGCCTGGATCGGGCAACCCAAAAAGGGGCGGCGCGGCGCGCCTCGCCCGGCTGCGCCAACTGATCGGCCGCGGCCTCGAGCGCACCGCCGCCTTCTGGCCCGCCGTCGAGCGCGCCTACGGCTGGGTGCATGCGGTCGCGCACGTGCTCAGCAACCCCGACGACGAGCCCGCAGACGTGGTGCGCCGCCGCTTCGACGGGCTGCTTGGCGCCATGTGCCGGCACCGCGCCAAAGCCGGAGCGCTCGCTGGCGCGGTCGACCACTTCCGAAAGGTCGCGAACAGCTATCGGCCCGGGCTGTTCCACTGCTATGCGGTGCCGGATCTGCCGCGCACCAACAATGGTCTCGAGCAGTTCTTCGGCTCGAGCCGCTATCACGAGCGGCGGGCCAGCGGTCGCAAGACCGCCTCGCCCGGGACCGTGGTGCGCGGCTCGGTGCGCCTGATTGCGGGCGCGGCGACCCGGCTGTCTGCGCCGCGCGCACGCGATCTGGGGCGCGTCGATCGCACGCGCTGGCAAGCGGTCCGCCGAAGCCTCGACCAGAGGCGCCAGACCCGCACGCTCCAGAGTCGCTTCCGCCGAAACCCCGAGGCCTATCTCGCCCACCTGGAAAGCCAAGCCATACAGCTCACTTTGCCGCCGTAGTTTTTTTGACCCCTATCAGCGGCTCGGCCGCCGGACGGCTCGCTCGCCCTCCCCTCGCCAGCCAAATCGTCCATTCCTTCGAGACGATCCGGATGACGTTCGGCAGGTTGCGGCGGCCTTCCCGACGGC
>DATDFP010000076.1:0-2678 GCA_036522535.1 Gemmatimonadales bacterium | reverse complement strand
AGGGGAGGCAACCGGTTCCGGAGGTGGTGAGGGGCTAAGGGGCTAAGGGGCTAAGAGGCTAAGAGGCTAAGAGGCTAAGAGGCTAAGAGGCTAAGGATGCGCGGACTCTGGATGCTGGTGCACGTTCTGGGTTTCACGCTGTGGCTCGGCGGCGGCATCGCCACCATGGTCGCAGGCGTCACGGCGAAGCGAATGGCGCCCGCCGAGCGGCTCGCTGGCTACAAGCTGATCGGGGCGGTGCAGCGCGTGCTCGTCGCCCCGGGCGCGCTGGCGGTGGTGCTCTCGGGGCTCATACTCAGTATGCCGTACATGAAGCAGGGAGATGTGCCCGCGTGGATGGGCCTCATGATGACAGCCGGGATCCTGGGGGCGATCGGGGCAGTAGCGATCAGCGTCCCGACGGCGGCGAAGCTCGCCCGGCTGGAGCCGGACGCGAGGGGCGAACTGCCGGAGGCGTTTCAGGGGCTGCGGAAACGGCAGATCCTTGCGGCGACGATCGCCGGGGCGCTGGGGCTCGTCGCGATGGGGGCGGTCACACTGGGAAAATGGTAGAACGGGCACAGAGGCACAGGGGCTCAGGGGCTCAGAGTGTCCCCTGTGCCTCTTAGCCCCTGTGCCTCTTAGCCCCTGTGCCCCTTAGCCTCTTAGCCTCTTAGCGTCTGTCGTTAGCCGTTCCAGCCGCTGGTTGACGTCCCGCACCTGGGGCTGCAGCTCCCGATCCGCGTTCTTCCACAGGTTCAGGAACTGGCCGTAAGCATCGCGGGCTTTGTCGCGGTCACCCCGCTCCTCGTAAAGCTCACCCAGGTGCCGATACGTCGCGGCCAGGGTCGGCGCCTCCTCGAACATACGCGTGAGGCCGGGCGTCGTGAGTGCGCGCTCGTAGACGGCGATCGCCGAGTCACCCTGGCCTGCCTGCTCGTAAGCGCGCCCCAGTTCGAAGAGCCCGCACACCGCGCAGTTGTCCTCGGCGTACCAGTCGCGGTACGCCTTGATCGCGTCCTGGACCCGGCCTTCTGCAAGCGCCACGGCCGCCGCCGCTGCGTGGCGGAAAGGCTGGCGCCGCCGGAATGCGTCGGGGACGGTCGCGTCATACTCGGCGAGGAGCTGCCTGGCTCGCTCCGGCCGCCCCGCTTCCGCGTACAACCACGCCAGGAGCAGGTACGGCCGATCCGCAGCGGGAATGGATGCCAGGGGATGGCGGCGGAGGGCTTCCTCCACGACGCGCCGCGCCGCGTCCGGCGCCTTGCGGTAATGTAGCTCGATCATGGCGAGCATCACCGCGTAACCGACGGAGGATCCCGGCAGCCCGCGCTGCTCGCTCAGATCCATAGCCGTGCGCGCGTGGCGCTCGGCATCGGCGAGCCTCCCGCGCACCAGGCTGAGGAGGGCCAAGGTGTAGCCGGTTTGCTCCTGAATCGCCGGGTCGGGCACCAGCTGAGCCTGCGCCCGAACGATCGCTTCGGCGCTGTCGAAGTCTCGGTGCGCTGCCGCGAGACTCGCGCGCAGATAGAACGCGAGGGGGTTGTTCGGGGCCTTCGCGGCGAACGATTCGACGGTGCGCGCCGCCTCGCCGAGCTTGCCCTGCCCGACCTGCGCCTGGGTCGCATTGACGTACAACGTCGCGTTGGGGACGACCGCGATCCCACGCAGAGTCAACGATTCGGCCTCGGCGAACCTGCGCATGCCATTCAGTGCGAGCGCCAGATTGTTGAGCGCCACGTAGTTCTCGGGATCGAGCTCGAGCGCCGACCGGTACGCGCTCTCCACTTTCGCGAGGTCGAACTCGGCCCGATAGTAGTAAAATGCCTCGGCCAGGTAGCGCTCGAGCGGCGTGAGCCGGTCGCGATGCCGGAACGCCCTGGCGGCGGCCTCGGCGATGCGTGACGGCGCAGCACCGGTATTGGTCAGCACGACCGCGAGCTTGCGGTACGCCATCGCGAACGTGGTGTCGAGGCTGATGGCCTCCTCGAGCAGTGAGACCGCCCGAGCGAATTGCCCCGCGTCATTAGCCTTCTGGGCCTGTGAGTACTTGCGCAGAGCCTCGAGCGACCCCGTGGTGACGTGCTCCAGGGGCTCGCTCGCGCGGATCGTCTTGAGAGACTCCCCGATCCGCTCCCGCAGCTTCCCGGACAGCCGGTCCACGGCCTCGATGATCGCCCCGTCGTCCCTGGCGTTCTCCCGCAACGCGACGAGCACCGCGCCGTCGGCCGCGGAGACGACCTCCGCCGACAGCACGTAGCCCCGCCCCACCGGATCGATCTGGCCGTGCACGACCGCCTTGGCGCCTTCCCGCTGGGCGAGCTCCCGCGCCAGGGCGAGGTCGAGTGCGGTCCCGGCCGGGCGGCCCATGCGACCGAGCGCCTGGCCGATCGCCGCGGCGTCCATGAGCCGGAGCAGCGGCGACTGCGTGAGATCCACGCGCAGCGCCTCGGTCAGCGAGGGCCCGAGCGTCGAGTCCGCGGTGCGATTCTCGAAGTCGGCGAGCACGAGGCGGTCGCGCTCCGCGAGCACGCCGCTCGCGACCAGCGTCCCGACCGGCCCCACACCGAGCACCCGCATCCCCGTGTAGGCCGCCGCCACGAGGCCGAGCGCGGCGAACGCCAGCACGCCGCTCGTCAGGGCCTTCCGCCAGGTGAGCCATGCGTGGAGACCGGCCGCGGGCGGCGCCGGCGCCCGGG
>DATDFP010000075.1:0-3365 GCA_036522535.1 Gemmatimonadales bacterium | reverse complement strand
GCGCCTCAGGTCCCGGCCCGCTCTCACGAGGGCGAGATACTCCTCGAGCGAGCGGTCCCAGCCCCGTCCCTTCCAGGTCACCGTCCATCCAGCGCGCCCGGTCGCGGAGCGGCGCCGCTCGACCTGCATCCTGGTCTCGTGGATCGCCCAGGCGGCCATAGACTGGGCACCCGTCTCGTCCTCGGCGATCACCGTCTTGAGCACGACGAATGCAAGCCCCGCAGCCGCGTCGTCTTCGAGCTGTCCCGCATTGAGCGAGAGCTGACCGGAGCCTTTCCCGATTGGGTGCGGGATCGGTTCGCCGAGGTAGCGGCCGGTCAGATCGACCCGGTACGCGAGGCGCACGTGGTCTGGGAAGTCGCGCGGCAGCTCCTGCTTGAAGCGCTCGAAGTCCCTCTCCAGAGCAACCGTATGAGGCGCCATGACCCCGCCCAGGTGAGCTACAAGGGAATGCACGCCGCGGTAGGAGCGCGAGAAGGGACGGCGCGTCGATACCGTGCCCTGAAGGGCCGGCTCGGCGTAAGCGAGCGTCCTTAAGGACGCCCGCCTTTGGCCGAGCCGGCGTTTCAACGCACGGATACGGACGGGAGACGTCCTCGAAATTGGTTTTTCAGCGCTCAAACCGGGCCAAGCGGAAGGTCGCGTCCGGCTCCCGCCGCCCAAGCACCGCGTCCGCGACCAGTTCTCCGACAGCCGGACCGTGCTTGAACCCGTGGCCCGAGCCTCCGCCCACGAGCCAGAGGTTCCCGGCGTCGGGATGCCGATCGACGATGAAGCCCTCGTCCGCGCTGTTCTCGTACTGGCACACGCGCGACTCCACGAGCGGCGCGCCCTTGAGCGCGGGAAAGCGGTAGCCCACGTAGTCGCGCGCCGCGCGCAGGCCTTCCGATGAAACGATCCGCTCACCGGACGTCGGATCGAAGGGCGGCCCGCGGGTATCATCGGCCACCTTGAAGCCACGCCACTCGTTGCCTGGGATCCCATACATGAAACGCTTGCCGTGGTCCGCCCATACCGGCAGCGCGTCCTCGGTGAACCGGGCGTCGCCCGGCGGCGTCCCGAAGAAGAACACTTCCTGTCGCGTGGGCGTCAGGTGCCGGCCGATGACGTCCGGGAAGAGCGTCGCGAGCCAGGGGCCGCACGCGAAGACGTAGGCGTCCGCGGACAACGTGCTCCCGTCGGAGAGCGCGACGTCGCGCAGCCCAGCGGCCGCGAGTGCTCCCGGCCGGACGGCGAGCTGGCGGTAGTCGCCTCCCTCGCTCTGGAACGCGGCGAGCACCGCCGCGCACGCGGCCCGCGCGGTCAGGTAGCCTGCATCCGTCTCGAGGATCGCCCACCGCACCCGTTCGTTATTGATCTGCGGATAGCGCCGGGCCACGTCCGCCCCCGTCAGCCGCTCGTACGCCAGGCCAGCCTCTGTGAGAATCGGGAGGGCGGCGGTCTCGTACTGGTCGTCGTCTTCCACGAGCCACAAGACCCCGATGGGGTGGTACAGCCGCCGCTGCCAGCGCCGCTCGTGTTCCTTCCAGAGCGCGAGGGCCCGGGCTGTAAGGTGCGTGTAGATGCGGCGTGGGCCGTAGGTACCCCGGATCACGCGGGTCTCGCCGCCCGAGCTCGCGCGGGAGTTCCCCGGCCCCCAGGCGTCGAGCAGGGTGACGCGCACCCCGCCGCGCAGCAGATACAGCGCCGTCCAACCTCCGAAGGCCCCTGCCCCGACCACCACGATGTGCGGTTTCCCGGTCATCGGCCGCCAGCCTCCGAAACCTTTGGCGAAGCTCGTGAACGCGCCCAGCGCGGCGCCGACGGCGCCGCAATGCTCCAGGAACCGCCGGCGGGAAGGCACACCGATCACTTCGACGCCTCGCGGGCCGCCCGGACCGCCTGCCGGACCGCCTCGCGCTGGGCCGGCAGGAGGCTCGGCCCCCAGGGATCGTCGCACGCGTCCTCCGGGATGACGCCCTCGGCCGCGAGCGCCCAGAGCATGCGGCGCGGGTAGCCTTCCATCGGCTCGGTGAAGGTGGCGGCGGCAAAGCGGTCGCACACGCTCGACAGCCGCACGAACTTCGCGAAGTGGCCCGTCCGAAACGCCACGAGCAGCGCCGCCTGCAGGTCGGTGAGCGCCGCGCCCATCCCGACCAGCGCCGCGCGCGCGCCCATCGCAAGCGAGTAGCCCAGAAACCGATCCTCCCCGGTGATGAGCAACTTGTCCCGGTACAGCTGGGTGAGGCTGGCGAGGCGCTGGAAGGTCGTCACGGAGTCGAGCGTCGCGACCTTGATGCCGATCACGCAGGGGAGCGACAGGATCGCGTTGAGAGTGCGATTGTCGTACGCGACGCCGCCCGCGGCCTTGTACAGATAGAACGCGATCACGGGCAGCTCGCGCCCCAGCGCCTCATGATAGGCAACCGGGTGCTCGCGCTGCGGGAAGGCGAGGAGCGCGTCCGCGCCCCCGCGCTTCGCCTCCCTCGCCATCTCGGGGCTGTCGGCCCCGGCGACGATCACGCTCAACGGCACGGCGGCGCGCCAGGTCGCGAGGACCTCACGGCGCTGCTCGCTCGTGAGGTGCCGTCCGCGCCCGGTGTGCGCCCACACCGCCACGCCGGCGATCTCCTGGCCGGCCATCCATCCGGCGTATGCGCGCTGCGCGTCGGCGGCGATTTCCCGGCCGCGGAACGGCACGGGCACCGCCGGCACGAGACCCCACTCGAGGCGCGCGGTCAACGAAGGGGTCGCGCTCACGCCGCCCGCAATCCGGAGAGCGCGTTGTGCGACTCGATGGCCGCGCGCGCTGCGACGGTCAAGTCCAGCAGGTCGAGCTTCGCGACGCTCGCTTCGGGAATCCGGAGCGGCTGCCCCGTGCCGAAGACGAAGCGGTCGACCCCGACCGTCGCGAGGAGCGTCTCGAGGTGATCCTCGGGCGGCCCCCAGACCCACGCGATATCCCACCAGATCCGGGCCGCCTCCTCCGGGGTCGAGCCGAAGTGCACCTCCTCGATGAATCCGCGATCGGCGTGCGTGACCACGAGGCGGACGTCGCCGTCGCTCCGGATGAGCGCCCGCACCGCGGCCGCAGGGAGCTCGGGGGCGCGGTCGCCGGGGTGCCGCTGGCGAGCGTCCTCGAGACGCACCGCCAAGAGGAGCGGCAGCCGCGCCGCCCCGCATGCCGCGGCGAGGACACGCATCTCGGCGCCGCTCGGGTCGAGTCCGTAGTAGGTGGGGTCGCACCGCACGGCAGGCACGCCGCGGGCGGTGGCATCGCCGAGCACGTCCTCCCAACCCGCGAGACCGGGATGCACCGCGGGAACGGGCCGCAAGCGCCGCTCGCGCGCCGTTGTCTCGTACAGCCAGGCGTTCCCTTCGGCGGG
>DATDFP010000074.1:0-4147 GCA_036522535.1 Gemmatimonadales bacterium | reverse complement strand
CCTTCATGCTGGTGCCGCTGCTCTGGTGGGTGTTCCGATAGGTCGGGACCCGAGCCGAACCACGGTCTCTGACCGGAACGGCCCACGCGCGAGGCCCTATCGGGCTCGACGTCGCGAGGACGCTGAAAACCACAGCGCCGTGATGCGCGCGGCTGAAGCTCCCCTTCGGTCACGACACGACGTCGAAGTGCCCCATCATCCCCGACGCGTGGTGCTCGAGAATGTGGCAGTGATACATCCAGCTCCCGGGACGGTCGTCGGGGAGCCATGCGATGCGCACCGTCGCCCGCGGCGGCACGTTCACCACGTCCTCCCAGGAGCGCCACGGCGGCGGCTCGCCGTTCACGGAGATCACCTGGAAGAAGAAGCCGTGCAGATGGAACGGGTGATCCATCAATGTCGTGTTGACGACGTCCCACACCTGCAGCTCTCCCGCCTTCACCGGCTTGTCGCGATGGTGCCGCTCGCGGTTGATGACGAAATCCACCATGCGTCGCAGGCTCAACTTGATGCCGAGCTTCACAGTGCGGTTCGGCGCCGCAGATGCGGGCGCGAGCGGCGCGATGGTCCGCAGGCGCTGCGGGATGCGCGCCGTCGTGGGACGTGACGGCCCGACCCGCAGCGTGGCAAAGCGCTCGTCCTTGCGCTTGCGGATGGTGCGGCGGAGGTACTGGAGCGCCTCAATAGCGAACTCCTCACCCTCGGCGAAGGGGCCCACGGCGATGTCGACGCGATCGGCGGTGGCGAGCAGCACTTCGGTGGCGGTGACGGGCGCCTCGATCAGCCCGCCGTCGGTGCCGAGGATCTTGAACGGCTTGCCGCCGACGGAGAGGCGGATATAGCGGGCGCTCGAGGCATTGACCACGCGCCACCGCTCGACCTGCCCCGCGGCGATCTTCAGCACGGGCTCGGCCTTGCCGTTGACGAGCCGCGTGTCGCCCTCGCGGCCATCGTGGTGCTCGACGATCCCGCCGAACGGCGCGATCTGGCCCTGCCGGTCGAGGCGGACATCGTCGAGGACAAGGACGCGTTCGGCATCGAGCTGCGGCTCGTCCTCACCCCGGACGATGAGTGCGCCGTACAGCCCCATCTCGAGCTGCACCGTCTCGTTGCTGTGGGGATGGTACCAAAAGGTCCCGGCGTCGGGCAGGCGGAAGCGGTACACGAACGTTTCTCCCGGCGCGACGGAGCGCTGCACCATCTCCGTCCCGTCCATGGCCGCGGGTACCCGCAGCCCGTGCCAGTGGATGTTGGTCGGCTGCGGAAGACCGTTCGTGAAGCGGATCTCGAGGACGTCGCCGACTCGGGCCTCGATCGTGGGACCGGGAATCTGGCCGTTGTACCCCCAGGCGCGCGTCGTCGTGCCGGGCACGAACTGCCAGTCGATTTCGCGTGCCTCGAGATCGAGGGGGATCACGCGGCGACCCGGATCTGGTTGGGCGGCCTCGAAGGCCTGGCGATATGCCGCATCAGCCCCGGCGGCCGGCTCATGAGCGACGGGGCCGTGATGATGAGCACCGTGGTGGTCGTGATGCGATTTCATTGGGTGGTTCTCCGCTTCTACTTCGTATGGTTGGTAGAACGACTAAAGTGGCAGTCGAGACAGCCGTGCTCGGCGCAAGTGCTGTCGTCGCGCACCATTTGTGAGTAATACTGTGGAATCGGAAGATCAACCCCGAGGTGGCGGAGGGCTGTCGCGCGATGGACGAGCGCCGCGCGATCAAGACGTTGCTGCGCCCATAACAGGAAGGTAAACCATGCGAATTGGCATTCTGGGTTCGGGATTGATGGGCGGCAAGCTCGGAACGATCTGGGCGCGCGCCGGGCATGAAGTGGTATTCAGCTATGCGCAGAGCGAGCAGAAGTTGAAGAGGCTCGCACGTGAGGCGCAGGGGAACGCGCGGGCTGCCACGCCGGGTGAAGCCGCGCGCGAAGCAGACGCGCTCTTGCTTGCGGTGCACTGGTCTCGAATCGACGACGTGTTGAAGCTGGCAGGCGACGTGTCGGGCAAGGTCGTCGTGAGCTGCTCGCTCCCGATGAATGCCGACAACACCGACCTTGTGGTCGCCCACACCTCCTCGGGCGCGGAGCAGCTTGCAAAGAGGGTACCGAAGGCTCGCGTCGTCTCCGCGTTCAACACCGTGCCGAGCGAAGTCCTATTTGGCGTGTTCGAGGCCCGGCGCAAGGCCGCTAGGCCCGGCCTCCTCTACTGCGGGGACGATGCGAGCAGCAAAGGGATTGCCGCCGAGCTGATCCGCGACGTGGGT
This sequence comes from Gemmatimonadales bacterium, assembly GCA_036522535.1. GTDB lineage: Bacteria > Gemmatimonadota > Gemmatimonadetes > Gemmatimonadales > GWC2-71-9 > AG12. The sequence goes on along the minus strand of DATDFP010000074.1, from coordinate 1,880 downwards.
TTCGATCCCGTGGACGCTGGGCCTTTACGGATCGCCCGTTACACCGAGCCGTTCGCGCTGCTCGTTGCGCAGCTCGCGTACGAGGGTGACGGAGGTCCGGAACTCGCGTACCGTTTCGAGCGGTTCGCGAAGTAGTATGGCTCTCGTTGTTTTCCTCCGGGGTGTAAACGTGGGCGGCCACAGGACGTTTCGCCCAAGCATCCTGGCAAGAGAACTGAGCGACTATGATGTCGTGAATGTGGGTGCCGCAGGCACGTTTGTCGTTCGCAAACCCCGATCTCGAGCAAAGTTCCGTGCTGAATTGCTCCGGAAGCTGCCATTCGAAGCGGAAGTCGTGCTCTGTGACGGCCGCGATCTCATCCGTCTGGAGACGGACAATCCGTTTGGAGCTGAGCCGTCGCGCCCCGATGTCGTTCGATTCGTGACCATCCTGTTGAGAGCGGGCCGCGTCCGGCCTTCCATTCCAATCACACTTCCGCCAAGTGGGCAGTGGCTTTTGCGAGTTATCGCATTGAAGAACCGATTCGTCTTCGGAGTGTACCGTCGCCACATGAAAACGATCGGCTATCTCGGCCGGCTCGACAAGCTGTTCGGGGTGCCGGGGACGACACGGAATTGGAACACAATAGTTGCGATCGTCCGGATTTTGAAAGGCCAGGGGAAGCAAGGCTCCTGATCAAGGCCGGTTGCCCTATCCGCGCCGCCATGGGCCTTCCATATTGGAGGACAACCCCCTTCGCCAGCCATGAGGACAAGATTCAGCCGCCGCGAATTCCTTCAGACATCCGCGGGAGTCATGGCGGCCCGCATCAGCCTGGGCGGTTCGATGTTGGAGGATCAACCCGCCCCGAGCTACGCCGGAAAAAAGCCGCTGCGTCTTGGTTTGATCATCGGAATTGCGAGAGATCCTGAGGCGGCCATTGCCAAGGTGCACGATCTCGGCCTGCCCACCTGTCAGGTGTACGTCGAGGATTTCGCGCCAGGACTGAGCGCGCGACTCGTGCAGGCTCTGGACACCTCCCACATCGAGGCGACGTCCGTGGTGGTGGGAGGACCGGGTCGCGAGGTGTGGGACTTCTACGAAGGGCCGCTGACGATTGGCGTGGTTCCGCGCGATACACGCGCCGCACGTGTCGCCCGGATGAAGCAGGCCTCGGACTTCGCCAAAGCTTGCGGGATTCCCGCGGTGCAGAGTCACGCGGGGTTCATTCCCGAAAATCCCAACGATCCGGTATACAAAGAGACGGTCGCGGCCCTGCGCGAAGTCGTGGCGTATTGCGGGCGCAACGCTCAAGCCTTCCGCTATGAAACCGGGCAGGAAACGCCCATTACTCTCGTGCGCGCCATTCAGGACGTTGCTCTCGACAATCAGGGCGTCAACTTTGATCTGGCCAACCTCATCCTCTACGGCAAGGCCAATCCGGTCGACGCCATCGAGATCCTGGCGCCCTATGTCCAGGGCATTCATGCCAAAGACGGTCTCTGGCCGACCAACCCCAGGGAGTTGGGAAAGGAAGTCCCCATCGGCCAGGGGAGGGTGGATTTTCCGAAAATCATCGCGCGCTTGAAGCAGCTCGGCTACCAGGGTGCGGTCACGATCGAGCGCGAGATTTCCGGCCCCGAGCAGATCGAGGACGTTCGAGCCGCGAAGGCATACCTGGAAGGGCTCATCGGATAATTCGGAGGGCGTATGTCACGCGATTCCGAGGTCGACCGGCGCACGTTCTTGGGGGTTACGGCGGCCGCCGCCGCGGCCATGTTCATCAAGCCCGCACTCGTGCATGGCACGCGCGCGAATTCCGCCGTACGCGTGGGCCTGCTCGGCTGCGGTGGGCGAGGAACGGAAGACGCCTCGAATCTGGTGGACACCGGCGGCGCTC
>DATDFP010000073.1:0-2324 GCA_036522535.1 Gemmatimonadales bacterium | reverse complement strand
CTCGTCTACGAGATGGGGAACCCCGCCGAGTACATAACTCCGGACTGCGTCGCCGACTTCACGACCATCCGGCTGGAGCAGGTGGGGAAGGACCGGGTCCGGTTCTCCGGGATCAAGGGACGCCCGGCGACGGACAAGCTCAAGGTATCGATCGCCTACTTCTACGGCCACAAGGCGGTGGGCACGCTGGTGTACGCCTGGCCCGACGCCTACGAGAAAGCGCGGGCCGCCGATCGGGTGTTGCGGCAGCGCCTGCGCGATCTGGGACTCGAGTTCGAGGCGATCTTGACCGAGTTCGTGGGAGCGGACGCTACCCACGGCCCGCTCGCGCTGAAGGCAAGCGGACTCCGCGTCGCAGACATTCCGGAGATACAGCTCCGGATCGGGGTCCGCTCGCCGGAAAAGGCGGCGGTGGAGCGCTTCACGCGCGAGATCGCACCGCTCATCCTCAACGGCCCGCCGAGCGTCACGGGGTTCGCCGGCGGGCGCCCGAAGCCCGAAGAGATCGTGGCCTATTGGCCGGCTCTGATCGACAAGACGGTGGTACAGCCATGCGTCGAACTGGTGGACGTGTGACAGGGCGGTCGAGGACGGTGGAGCGCGGGCGAAGGCGGGCGAGGAGGCGCCGCGTGCAGCTCCTTGAGCTGGCCCATGCGAGGTCTGGAGACAAGGGCGATACGGCGAACATCGGGCTCATCGCGAACCGGCCCGAGTACTACCCCATTCTGGTGAAGCAGGTGACCGCCGCCCGCGTGGCGCGCCACTTCAAGGGGTTGATCAAAGGGCGCGTCGAGCGCTACGAGCTGCCGAACCTCGGGGCGCTGAACTTCCTGCTGCACGGCGCGCTGGACGGCGGCGGCACGATTTCCCTCAAGACCGACGCCCAGGGCAAGGTGTTTTCGACCGCGCTGCTGCGCATGGAGATCGAGGGGCCGCGGTGAAGGGCGACGAGCGCGTGCTGTTGGGAGTGCAGAGCGGCGTGCTGACGGCTACCCTGAACCGTCCCGAGAAGAAGAACGCGATCGACACGCCCATGATCGACGCGCTGCTCGCGATGCTCGACGACGCCGACCTGGACGGCGAGGTCCGCGTCGTGGCGTTGCGCGGCGCGGGCTCGGATTTCTCCGCCGGAATGGATCTGAAGGAGTTGCTCGCGTCGGCGGACAACTCGGTCGAGGAGAACCGCCGGGCGGCGCTGCACTTCGCCGAGATCTTCGTCCGGATGCGGCGACTGCCGAAGCCCGTGGTGGCCGTGGTGCGGGGGCGGGCGCTCGCGGGCGGCTGCGGGCTCGCCACGGCCTGCGACCTCGTGCTCGCGAGCGAGTCGGCCAGGTTCGGCTACCCCGAGGTGCAGCGGGGGTTCGTCCCCGCCATCGTGATGACGCTCCTCAAGCGCAGCGTGGGCGAAAAGCTGGCCTTCGACCTCGCCGCAACCGGCCGCACGCTCACCGCCACAGAGGCGGCTGCGCTGGGGCTGGTGTCGAGAGTCTATGAAGACTCCGACTTCGAAGATCAGGTCGCCGAAGTGCTGCGCGGCCTTGCGTCGGCGAGCGCCTCGGCGCTGGCCTTCACCAAGCAGCAGTTCTATCAGCTCGACGGACTGCGGCTCGAGGAGGGAATCGCGTTGGGCGCCGACGTGAACGCAGTGAGCAGGACCACCCCGGACTTCCGCGCCGCGCTTCAGGCGTTCCTCAAAAAGTAGGGGCAGCATGCTGCGCCCCAACACCCTCTTCGTCATCAAGGCCTGGCTGGGCGGCAGCGGGCTCCTCGTGGGTCTCCTGGGCATGGCCACCGAGCACCGCTGGGCCGTCTGGATCGCCGTGGGCCTGATGGGCGCGGCCTTCCTGCTCCGCTTCGCCGAGCAGAAGACGCCCTCTTCGTGACCCCATCCCACCCACCCCCCGCCTGCGGCTCTCTACGCGACTGGCGGAGCGAAGGAGCGATCCTTCTCGTCTCCTGCTACGAGCTGGGCCACCAGCCGCTGGGGCTGGCCTGGCCGAAGGCGTTCCTCGAGCGGGCGGGATATGCGCCCGACACGCTTGACCTGTCGGTCGAGCCGTTCGACGAGGACAGGATCGCGCGCGCAGAGCTCGTGGCGATCAGCGTCCCGATGCACACCGCGCTGCGGCTGGGGCGCGAGGCGGCGGACCGGATCCGCCGGCTCAATCCCCGATGCCGCATCGTGTTCTACGGGCTGTACGCCCTGCTCAACGCGCCCCATCTCGTCGCGCACGGCGCCGCTGCGGTGCTCGGCGGCGAGCTCGAGGAGGCCCTCGTCGGACTGGTACGGCGGCTCGAGGCCGGCGAGGACGCCGCGATCGAGG
>DATDFP010000072.1:0-6496 GCA_036522535.1 Gemmatimonadales bacterium | reverse complement strand
ATCGGCATCGGCAACGACACCTACACGAACGCGGTCGCGCGCAAGAATCTCGAATTCGCGGTGCTCGCAAGCCGCCGGCTGGGCCGCGTTCCCGACCCGAAGTGGAGTCGAGTGGCCGAGCGGCTCCAGATCCCATACGATTCCGCCGGCGAGTATCACCCGACGTACGAAGGCGCGCCCCCCGAGACCCGGGGCTCGGTCGTGCCGTTGCTCGCCTACCCGCTCGGCCTGCCGATGAACGAGCGCGCGAAGCGCAACGATCTGGAGGCGGCCGTCGGACGGCTCCTCAAGGAGGGCTCCGGGGCCATGATGACCACGACTCTCTACCCCGCGATCGCGGCCGAGCTAGGTGACCGGGCGCTGGTCGACACGCTGTTGCCGCTCTCCTACCGCACTCATCTCCGCCCGCCGTTCGCCGTCCTGGCGGAGACGCCGACGAACGACGCCGTGAACTTCCTGACGGGCGCCGGAGGGTTCCTGCAGCAGGTGATCTTCGGTTATACCGGGCTGCGGTTCGGCGAGACCGGGTTGCGCGCGGCGTTCCGGCCGGTGCTGCCGTCGCGGATCACGCGCCTGGTGCTTCGCAACGTCGCCTCGCGCGGCCGTCGCTACGACGTGGTGGTCGAGGGCGATTCCGCCCGCTTCGTCTCCCGCTGAAGAGGGCCAGGGGCCGTCTCCTTGACAAGTTCCTGTTTGGGGGAATCTTGAACCTCCCAGAACTCGAGGCACGGGCGTTGACTCCACTCCCACCCCGACCGTAGAGGGCACTAACGTATGACACCAGTCCGTCATGTCGTTCTCGCGCTAGCTGCTGGTCTGCTCTGGGTCGTCCCACTCGGCGCGCAGGACACAACCGGCGTCGTGACGGGGAAAGTCCTCGACGGCACGACTCAACAACCCGTCTCGAACGTCGAAGTCGCGATCGCGGGGACGCCACACCGCGAGCTCAGTCACGCCGACGGAAGCTTCCTGGTGAACGGCATCCCGCCGGGCGCTTATCGCCTGCGGGCGACGCGGATCGGGTACGGTTCGCAGGTCCAGGACGTGACCATCACGGCCGGCGGCACCACGACGGTGCAGATCACCCTGCTGCCGGCGGCGGCAATTCTCGAGCCTGTCGTGGTAACGGGCTACGGCACCCAGCGCCGAGAAGCCATTACGGGGTCGGTCTCGTCGGTCAGCGCTTCCGCGGCAAACGTCGGAGTGGTGACCAATGTCGACCAGATGATCCAGGCCCGCGCGGCAGGTGTCGAGGTCACCAGGAACAATGGCGAGCCGGGGGCCGGCACGCAGATCCTGATCCGGGGTGGCAGTTCGATCAGCAACAGCAACGAACCGTTGTACGTGATCGACGGAGTTCCCATCTACAACGAGCCGACTGAACCGCCGAGCATGGGGGTCGGTGGGACGCCGCCGCTGCCGCGCAACCCGCTGAATCTGCTGAACCCCTCGGACATCGCGTCCATCACGATCCTGAAGGATGCTTCGGCGACCGCGATCTACGGCAGCCGCGCCGCGAACGGCGTGATCCTGGTCGAGACGAAGAAGGGAGAGGTGAGCGGCGGGCCGACCATCGAGTACGACGGCTACGTGGCCGCTTCGTCTCCGGCCAAGTACCTGGATTTGGTGACCGCAGGCGAATACCGCCAGTTCGTGCAGCAGCAGGTGCCGCTTTTCATCGCGGACACGGCCGCCTGCCCGAAGCCCGTGACATCCACGTGCTTGAATTCCGCTAGGGGGCTCGACCCGGTACACCTTTCCGCGCTGGGGACGGCGAACACCGACTGGTACCGCGCCGTGACCCGCACCGCCGTCACGCACAATCACGACCTGTCTTTCTCCGGCGGAAACGAAGCCACCCGCTATCGGGCTTCGGTCAATTACATGAAACAGGACGGCGTGGCGCTCGACAATGGCCTCGAGCGGATTCAGGGGCGCCTCGCCGCCACCCACAGCGCGCTTGACAACCGGATGCGCCTCGGCGTGAACGTGACGACGTCGCGCGTCAACAACCAGTACATCACCTTCGAGAACCGGGCCGGTTTCGAGGGCGGCGTGTTCCAGAACGCCGCCGTCTTCAATCCTACACAGCCGGTCAGGCTGAACGACTCGACCTACTACGAGGTGGCGGGCTCGCAGTCCTTGCGCAACCCGGTGGCCCTGGCGGACCAGATAACCGACCAGGGGCAGACCACCCGAACCCTGGCCAACGGGACGGCCGAGCTCGATCTCGTTCCGGGCCTGACCGGACAGGTGACGGTCGGGTTGGACTATTCCGCCGGTGGGCGGCAGCTCTATTATCCCATCGCGAATCCGCTCGGCCGGACGCTCGGGAACGGGCTCGCGCGGGTCTACAGTCAGGACAATGCGACGCGGACCGTGCAGACGCTGCTGACGTTCCGGCGCCAGGTGGGCGAGGCTCACAGCTTCGACGTGGTGGGCGGATACGAGTACAGCAAGTTCACGAAGGACGTGGCCATGGGCCAGGGCATCGGGTTCGTCACCGACGCGCTCCTGTTCAACAGCCTGGACGCCGCCTCAACCTTGCGGGATTCCTCGTACGCGAGCGAGAGTCGCCTCGTGTCCTTCCTCTCCAGGGCCAACTACGGCTTCAGGGACCGGTTCTTCGTCACCGGCGTGCTGCGCTACGACGGATCGTCCAAGTTCGCCGAGGGGCACCAATGGGCATTGTTCCCGGGGCTGTCGGCGTCGTGGCACTTGACCCAGTCAGAGTTCATGCGCAGCGGGCCGTTCTCGGACCTGCGCCTGCGCGTCGGCTGGGGGCGTCAAGGCAATCCGGGGATCAAGCCCTACCAGTCGTTGCGAATCCTGGAGGGCGGCACCGGCGCGGCGTATCCATGGGGCGACGTGCCGCAGGCCGGTGTCATCCCGACGAGCGTCGGCAACTCGGACTTGAAGTGGGAGCAGACGACGCAGTACAACGGAGGTGTCGACTTCGGCCTGTTCGGTAACCGACTGGCCGGAAGCGCCGAGTACTACGTCAAGAACACCTCCGACCTGATCCTCGAGGTTCCTGTGCCGCAGCCCCAGCCCGCGTCCACGCGCCTCGAGAACGTCGGGAAGCTGCGCAACCGCGGCGTGGAGCTTTCACTCGACGCCTTGATGGTGTCGCGGCCGGGTCTGACCTGGCGGACTGGGGTCGTGTTCGCGGCCGAGCGCAACAGGGTGCTCGACCTCGGCCCCCATCAGTTCATCAGATCGGGGATCGTCAGCGGCCAGGGCCAGTCCGACCAGTGGGCCCAGCGTATCATGAGGGATTACCCACTCGGCACGTTCTACGGGCCCGTCTTCCTCGACGTCGATCCGACGACCGGGTACCAGGTGTTCGCCTGCACGGCCGCCACTGCTGGGTGCGTCAACGGTCGAACGACGGCCAGGGGAGGACCGGACGCCGCCGATTACCAGGTGATCGGCAACGCCAACCCGGACTTCACCGTCGGGCTGCACAGCCAGGTGAACTGGGGCAGGTTCGACATCAGCTTCCTGGCGCGGGCGTCCGTGGGTCAGGACGTGTTCAACAACACCGCACTCGTCTGGTCCACGAAGAGCAACGCGCTGCAGGACAAGAACTTCCTGGCGCCCGCCCTGAGCGACGGCACCGATCTCCACGAGCCGGCCATCTTCTCGTCGCGCTGGGTCGAGAGCGCCTCCTTCGTTCGCCTCCAGAATGTCACGGTGGAGTACGCGCTCGACTTGCCTGTCCTGACCCGCTCGGCCCGGAGCGCTCACCTGTACGTATCGGCCGACAACCTGTTCGTCCTGACCGGCTATTCGGGGCTGGACCCTGAGGTCTCGAGCTTGAACGAGAACAACGCGAACGACGCCGGCCTTGCGGCGCGCGGCATCGATTATCTCAGCTATCCCCGGCCCCGCACCATCACCGGGGGCCTCCGTCTCGTGTTCTAAGGAGCTCTGATCCATGAAGCGACTCTTCGTGACGACGTCGATCGGAGCGGTGGGGCTCTTCACGCTGCTCCTCGTGCCCCTGCAGGGGTGCACGGATCTGACCGAGACGCCCATCAGCTCCATCACCCCCAGCAATTTCTTCCATACCGAGGGGGAAGCGCTCGCCGCCCTCGCCGGCGTGTATGCGCAGCTGCGGGGCACGCTCGACGACTACTACAACGTGAGCGAAATCACCACCGACGAGATGGTCGTGCCGACCCGCGGCTCGGACTGGTACGACAACGGCACCTGGTTGGAGATCCACCGCCAGACCTGGTCGGCGAACAGCCCGGCCACGCTCAGCTTCTTCAACGGGGCGTGGAACACGGCCTACGCCGGCGTGGCGCGGGCCAACGGGCTGCTCGACGCGCTACAGCACGCGAGCGTCCCCAACCAAGCGCGGATCGAAGCCGAGGTCAGGTTCCTCCGCGCCTTCTACTACTACTTGCTGATGGACCTCTACGGCGGCGTGCCCATCGCCACCTCGACCGAGCTGAAGGCGGAAGCGCGTGCGACGCGGGACTCGACGTTCAGGTTCATCGAGTCGGAGCTGTGGGCGGTCCGCGCGGACTTGCCGCTCACCTGGGATGCCGGCAACCGTGGCCGCATCACGCGGGGCGCCGCCGATGCCCTTCTGGCGAGCATGTACCTGAACGCCCGGGTGTTCAAGAGCGAAGGGGCCGGAGCTGGCGGCATCAACGCCACGGGCTACAACTCGTGCCTGGGCGTGACGGTCAGCGGCGGCAAGGATGCGTGCCAGGCCGCGATCGACGCCGCCGACAGCATCATCAACTCCGGCGCATATACACTGGCCGGCTCGTTTTCACAGAACTTCACGGCCGACAACAATGTGTCGCCGGAAAACATATTCGTCGTCAAGTTCGCCGCCGCCGATGGCCTGGGGCTCAACTTCGTGATGCGGGCGCTGCACTACAACCAATTCAACCCCTCGCCCTGGAACGGCTTCGCGGCCCTGGCGCAGACGTACAACGCGTTCGATGCGAACGACCGACGCCGCAACATCTTTCTCGTGGGGCCGCAGGTGAATCTCGAGACCGGCGGCCCGGCGCAGGACCGGGCGCACAACCCGCTGGTGTTCACGGTTTCAATCGCTAACGTGACGGCGGCGGGCGAAGGCGAGGGCGCGCGGATCTACAAGTGGCCGATCGATCCGAAACACGTGCAGCAGAACAACGGCAACGACTTCGCCTGGTTCCGCCTCGCTGAGATCTATCTGATCAAGGCCGAGGCGCTGAACGAACAGACCTCCGGAAGCGCAACGGCGTTGGCGCTGCTGAAGCAGGTGCGCGCCCGGTCCGTGCCCCAACCGGACACGCTCAGTGCCGTCAGCCGCAACGTCATCCTGCGTGAACGGCTGTTCGAGCTCACCGGCGAAGGCAAGCGGCGACAGGACATGATCCGGCATGGCACGTACACTTCACCCTTCGAATTCAAGACGACCCAGACGGCGGATTTTCGCGTGTTGATGCCGATCCCACAGACGCAGATCGACGCCAACCCGCTGATCGCGCAGAACCCCGGGTACTGATTGGGGGGGGCGGTCACCGGGCGTAGCAGGACCGTGGAGGTACGGGAGCGGATGGCGCAGGTAGGGGCGCAGCATGCTGCGCCCCTACGTTTGTCTATGCGTGCTGTCGTACCCGCGCTGTATGTCCTGGCGGCGTGCTCCGCGACCGGGGACCGCACGGCGCCCCCCGCCGACGGCCGTCTCTTCACCCTGCTGCCATCGAGCTACACGGGCGTCCGCTTCGAGAACCGCCTCACCGACACCCGCGAGCTGAACGTCTTCACCTATCGCAACTACTACAACGGCGGCGGCGTCGCGTTCGGCGACCTCACCGGCGACGGCTTGCCGGAGATCGTGCTCACGTCGAATCAGGGCGGCACCAAACTGTACTTGAACGAGGGGAAGTTCCGCTTCCGCGACGTTACCGCCGAGGCAGGGCTCCATGGCACGGGATGGACCACGGGGGTCACCCTCGCCGATGTGAATGGCGACGGGCGACTCGACATCTACGTCTGCCACGCGGGGCTCGGGGACGGCAAGGCCCGCGCCAACGAGCTCTACATCAACCAGGGGTTGAAGGCGGACGGGATCCCGACTTTCGTCGAGCAGGCGGCCGCCTACGGCGTCGCGGACTCGGGATACTCCGTTCAGGCGGTGTTCTTCGACTACGATCGCGACGGCGACCTCGACCTGCTCGTCATCAACAACTCGCCGCGGCCCGTCGTGAGCTTCGAGCTGAGGAACACGCGCAATATCCGGGACCCGCTCGGCGGGGCCAAGCTGTATCGCAACGACGGTGAGGGGCACTTCACGGACGTGAGCGAACAGGCGGGCATCTACGGGAGCGAGATCGGGCTCGCCCTGGGCGTCGTCGTGGGCGACGTGAACCGCGACGGCTGGCCGGACATCTACGTCGCGAACGACTTCTTCGAGCGCGACTATCTGTACATCAACAAGGGCGACGGCACCTTCGCCGAGCGGCTCGAGCAGGAGATGCCCTAC
>DATDFP010000071.1:0-29661 GCA_036522535.1 Gemmatimonadales bacterium | reverse complement strand
CGGGGCGTCGCTGTGCGGCCGCGAGCGTGGCCGTGGACAGGAGCGCGGCTGCGAGCACTGTACTGCCGATCAGCTTTCGCATAGGACAGCCTTCCTTTCAGGTGTTTAGGCATCAGGTGCTGGGTGCTAGAGGGGGAAGCCCTAACACCACCTGGAGGAAGCCACCCAAGAGCGGGAACCGGCTCCGTACGTCGCCCGCCCGCACCACCAGCACGCCCTGCCCGTAACCCGCCCGAACCCTAGTCGGGGGCGCCGCTCAGTGCCAGAACGACAAGCCGATCCGCGTTCCGATGGCGAAGTTGCTCGGTTGCCCGCCGCCCTTGAAGGTGTAGGCGAAAAAGCCTTCGTACCGGAAGGCCGCGCTCTGGAACGGGGCTCGCGTACCTACCCCGCCACCGAGCGAGAGCTGCGAGCCGCTCGTCGGCCCGAGGTCGAAAAACGTCAACTGTGCCCCGCCCGTCACATACGGCGCGCGAAGGAGACCGCGTGTCCCGGTGCCTCGCTTCAACTGGTGGAGCACGTTGATGCCGGGAGCGAACACATAGGTGGTCGTCCCGATGGAGTTGAGGTCGAAGCTGACCCGGGGCTCCCATATCAGCGACGAGCGTGTGAGGAAGGCGACGCGAACGTCCACGGGCAGCCCGATCTGGATGCCGCCACTGCCGCCTGACGGCTTCGTGTAATAGGCGGCGAGATCGACTCCCATCTCGTGCTTCGGGCCGCCCGCTGGCGCCGCCGCGCGCCGCTGCGCGGTAGCGAGGAGGGGCGTGGTGAGGAGCGCGGCTGCGAGCACTGTACTGCCGATCAGCTTTCGCATTGGACAGCCTCCCTTTCGGCTGTTAGGTGTTAGGTGTCAGGTGTTAGGTGCTACAGGGGAAGCCCTAACACCTAGCACCCAGCACCCAGCACCTCCCTCAGGCGATTTCGATCTGGTCGGCCACGACTCGCAGCACGTCCCCCACAACCTGGAGGAAGCCGCCCGAGAGCCGGAACCTGCTCCGTACGTCCCCCGCCCGGACCACCAGTACTCCATCCCCGAGCAGAGTCAGGAACGGCGCGTGGTGCGGCAGTATCCCGACCTGTCCGTCGTACGCGGGTGCATTCACCGCATCGGCGGACCCATCGAATACAGTGCGCTCGGGCGAAATGACTGTGACGTGCATCACTCAGGCGCTGGCCAGGCGTTTCGCCTGCTCCACCACCTCGTCGATGGCGGCAACCATGTAGAACGCCTGTTCCGGCAGGTGATCGAACTCGCCGCCCACGACGCGCTCGAACGAGCTGATCGTGTCCTCGAGCTTCACGTACTTCCCCTCGAGGCCCGTGAACTGCGTCGCGACGAAGAAGGGCTGGGACAGGAACCGCTGCACGCGCCGGGCGCGCGCCACGAGCTGCTTGTCCTCCTCCGACAGCTCGTCCATGCCGAGGATCGCGATGATGTCCTGGAGCTCCTTGTAGCGCTGCAGGATGCGCTGCACCTCCAGGGCGACCTTGTAGTGGCGCTCGCCCAAGTACTGGGCGTCGAGGATCCGCGACGACGAGGCGAGCGGGTCCACGGCCGGATAGATGCCGAGCTCGAAGATCTGGCGCGACAACACGACCGTGGCGTCGAGGTGCGAGAACGCCGTGGCGGGCGCCGGGTCGGTGAGATCGTCGGCGGGGACGTAGATCGCCTGCACGGACGTGATCGAGCCCTTTCGGGTCGAGGTGATGCGCTCCTGCAACTCCCCCATCTCGGTGGCGAGCGTCGGCTGGTAGCCCACCGCCGACGGCATCCGGCCGAGCAGCGCCGACACCTCGGAGCCCGCCTGTGTGAACCGGAAGATGTTGTCGATGAAGACCAGGACGTCCTGGCCCTCGACGTCGCGGAAGTACTCGGCGACGGTGAGCCCCGTGAGGCCGACTCGGAGCCGCGCACCCGGCGGCTCGTTCATCTGCCCGTAGATCAGCGCCGCCGAGGCGAGCACGCCGCTTTCCTTCATCTCGAGGTAGAGGTCGTTCCCCTCGCGGGTGCGCTCCCCCACCCCGCAGAACACCGAGCGGCCGCCGTGACCCATCGCGACGTTGTGGATCAGCTCCTGGATGATGACCGTCTTGCCCACCCCGGCGCCCCCGAACAGGCCGATCTTGCCGCCCTTGACGAACGGTGCGATCAGATCGATCACCTTGATCCCCGTCTCGAACACCTCGGTCTTCGGCTCGAGATCGACGAACAGCGGCGTCTCCCGATGGATCGGCCACCGCTCGGTGTCGGGCGGGATCGGGTCGCCCTCGTCCACGGGCTCGCCCAGCACGTTGAGGATGCGGCCGAGCGCCGCCTTGCCAACCGGCACCGTGATGGAATCGCCCGTGTCGATCACCTCCATGCCGCGCACCACGCCGTCGGTCGAGCTCATCGCCACCGCGCGCACCTGGTTACGCCCAATGTGCTGCTGGACCTCGGCCACCAGGTGGATCGGTGGCGCGCCGTTCCCAGGGTGGTCGATGACGAGGGCGTTGTAGAGCTCCGGGAGCCGTTCCGGCTCGAACTCCACGTCGAGAACGGGTCCGATGACCTGGACGACCTTGCCGATGCTCCGCTTCGTCGCGCCAGCCGGCTTGGTCGCTTTCTCCTGTATTCTTGTCGCCATGTGAATTCCTCAGGTGTCGGGTCTCAGGTGTCAGGTGTCGGGGTGGTGTGAAACCTGACACCCGACATCTGACACCTATCCTTTCAAGGCTTCCGCCCCCCCAACGATCTCCGCGATCTCCTGGGTGATCTGGCCCTGACGCGCCCGGTTGTACGTCCGCGTCAGGACGTCGATCATGTCGCCGGCCGAGTCGGTGGCGTTCTTCATCGCCGTGCGGCGCGCCCCATGCTCGGCCGCCGCCGTCTCCACGAGGGCCCGGTACACCTGGTTCCGCAGGTAGAGCGGGAGAAGGGATTCGAGGATCGCCTCGGCGGAAGGCTTGAGGATGTAGTTGACGGACCGGGGACTAACCCCGGGGGAGCTAACCCCGGGCGCAAGCCCGGGGTTACCGGGGTCAGTGGGGGGCGGAGTGACCGGAAGGATCCGGAGCACCGTCGGGGGAGTGGACACCGCGCTCCGGAACTGGGCGAACACCACCTCGACGGCGTCCACCTGCCCCGCCGCGAACGCCGCCATCAGGGGCGCCACGATCTCCGCGGCGTGCGCCGGGGTCGGTTTATCACCGATGTCCGTGCGCTGCGACGCGATGGGCCGTTTGGCGAACCGGAAGAACAGGATGCCCTTCCTGCCGACCAGGTGCAAATCGGCGGTCCCTGCCTGCAGCTCCAGCTCCTCGATGCGGTGGCGTGCCTGGCGAATCAGGTTCGCGTTGAACGCGCCGCACAGCCCGCGGTTGGAGGTGATGAGCAGCAGCGCCACCCGGCGCACGGCGTCCGCGGCGGGTTGTCGCAACAGGGGGAACCGCTCGGCCAGCTCCGGGGCGTACAGGTCGGCCATGACCGCGGCGAGGGCCGCGGCGTACGGCCGGGCCGCGATCACGCGGTCCTGGGCGCGCTTGAGCTTCGACGTGGCCACGAGCTCCATCGTCTTGGTGATCTTGCGCGTGCTCTGGACGGACCGGATGCGCCGGCGCAGCTCGCGAGGCTTCGGCACGTCAGCGGGCGCGCGCGGGCGCCGCGGCGAGGGCCTTGAACTCCTGAATCGCGGCCTTCACACGGGTCGTGAGGTCGTCCGTCAGAACCCGCCGGGTGCGGATCTCCTCCCCGATCTCCGGATGCTCCGCCGTCATGAAGTCGAGGAACGCCTGCTCCCAGCCCTTGATCTCCTCGACCGCGATGTCGTCGAGATAGCCGTTCGTGACGGCGAAGATGATGAGGACCTGCCGCTCGACGGGCATGGGCTGGTACTGCGGTTGCTTCAGCACCTCGACGACGCGCGCCCCGCGCGCGAGCTGCTTCTGGGTCGCCTGGTCGAGCTCCGAGCCGAACTGCGCGAACGCCTCCAGCTCACGGTACTGTGCCAGGTCGAGCCGCAGCCGCCCCGCCACCTGCTTCATCGCCTTGATCTGGGCGCTGCCGCCCACGCGCGACACGGAAATGCCCGGGTTGATCGCCGGCCGGACGTTCGAGTAGAACATGTCCGTCTCGAGGAAGATCTGGCCGTCGGTGATCGAGATGACGTTGGTCGGGATGTACGCCGACACGTCGCCCGCCTGGGTCTCGATGATGGGAAGCGCGGTGAGCGAACCGCCGCCCATCTCGTTCGAGAGCTTCGCGGCGCGCTCGAGCAGGCGGCTATGGAGATAGAAGACGTCGCCCGGGTACGCTTCGCGCCCCGGCGGGCGCCGGAGCACGAGGCACAGCTGGCGGTAGGCCGCCGCCTGCTTCGACAGGTCGTCGTAGATGCAGAGCGTCGCCTTCTTCTCGTCGTACATGAAATACTCGGCCATCGCGCAGCCGGCGAACGGCGCGATGTACAGCATCGGCGCGGGCTCGGACGCCGACGCGATCACCACGATGGTGTAGTCCATGGCGCCCGATTCTTTGAGCTTCTCGACCACGGATGCGACGGTGGAGCGCTTCTGCCCGATCGCGACGTAGACGCAGATGACCCCTTCGCCCTTCTGGTTGATGATCGTGTCGACCGCGATCGCGGTCTTGCCGATCGCCCGGTCGCCGATGATCAGCTCCCGCTGGCCGCGGCCGATCGGGATCATCGAGTCGATCGCCTTGATACCGGTCTGGAGCGGCTCCTTCACCGGCTGGCGCTTGATGATCCCGGGGGCGACGATGTCCACCTTGCGGGTCCTCGTCGTCGCGATCGGACCGAGGCCGTCCACCGGCCGGCCGAGCGCGTCCACCACCCGGCCGACGAGCGCGGGCCCCACCGGCACCTCCAGCACGCGACCGGTGCGCCGCACCTCGTCGCCCTCGCGCAGCACCAGGTAGTCGCCGAAGATCACCGCGCCGATGTTGTCCTCCTCGAGGTTCAGCGCCTGGCCTGTCACCTTCTCGCTGGTCTCGGAGGACGTGAATTCGAGCATCTCACCCGCCATGGCGGAGGTGAGCCCGTAGACACGGGCGATGCCGTCCTTCACCTCCAAGACCGTGCCCACCTCGCGGACGTCGATTTCGGCCAGGTCGGCGGCTTGGATTTCTTTCAGAAGAATGTCCCTGAGCTCGCCGGGCCTCAGGATGGAGTCGGTGGCCATAGGATCCCGGTGGAAAGATGGTCAAAAATAGTGATATCAACGCGGAATGGGGACTAGGGAATGCACAGAATGCGGAATGGGGAATGCGGAATGCGGAATTTCAGGGTAAGCGTCATTCGGCGAGCGACCTTGCATGGAGATTCCGCATTCCGCACTCCGCATTCCGCATTTTCATATCCGCGATCTCGTCCTTCCCTTTAAGAACCGCACCAACACGCCCCGCGGCCCGACTTCCCCCAACTCCTGCGGCGTCGCGCCCGCCACGCGCCGGGCGGCGCCGGCAAGGTGAGCGGGCGACGCGTAGCCCAGAATCCTCACGACGTGCCGCACGGTGTAGCCAGGGTTCCCGAGCAGGTCCGCCGCGCAGGCCGTGCGGGCGAGATCGATCACCCGCTTGAGGTTGGGCGCGCCTCCCGCCGCGAATTCGCGTGACAGGTGCTCCCGGCTGACGCGCAGCACCCGGGCCACGTCCGCCGTTCGGATCGGCGCCCCCGCGCATCGCAGCACTTCGGTCCAGGCCGCGAGCTGCAGCCGGTCGGTGAGCCGCAGCAATGTCGGCCCGTCGCGGAGCGCCTCACGACGGGCCACCTGCGCGGTCCGCGCCGCGATGCACTCCCCCGCCACGGCATTGTCGACGCCCTCGACCAGGATGCCGGCGAACCCCGCGGCGTGGCACGACACGAGCAACGCGCCATCGTCGGACCGGAACGTCGACAGCGCGAACATGGGGATGCGCGGGAATCGGGCGGGGAGGGCGAATGCGGTCGCGGCGGGAGGCGGGGGAGCGGGGGCTTTCACGTCGAGCACCACCGCGTCCACCAGCCGCCGGAGCAGCAGGCGCTCCACCGCCTGAAGGCTCCGGCACAGCCGGACGCTCGCGGCACCGCGCGGGTATCCCCGCTTCACCGCCCCGCGCGCTTCGCGGCGCGGGTGGAACACCGGCACCACGGGCGTCAGGGGTGGCTCCCGGCCTTGCCTTCCTCTTCGACTTGTGCGAGAGCCTGCGTCATCTCCGCCGCCCGCTCGAGGACGTCGCGCGCGTTGTCGTACGAGATCGTCCCCCGCGCGAGAGCGAGCGGCTGCCAGGCGCAATCGGTGATCCCCTCTTCTTCCTGCGGCACCGGCTCGCCGTGCTTCGATTCGAAGAGGAAGAAATGGCAGTACTTGTGAATGGTCTTGCCGCGAAACCGGAAATACCAGTCGATGATCTCGATCGGCCCGTGGAGGATCAGCACGTCCAGCCCGGTCTCTTCGGCGACCTCGCGACGCGCCGCTTCGGCGGGGGGCTCGCCCGCCTCGACGTGCCCCTTCGGGAAACCCCAGTTCTGGTAGGAGTCGCGAATCAAGAGGAACAGCGGCCGCCCCTCGGCGTCGCGCCGAAACACGACACCACCGGCGCTCGTCTCCCGCTGGGCTCGACGCTGGCTCCGCTTCACGTCCCCGCCCCTCCACAAGTGCGGAATGCGGAATGCGGAATGCGGAATCGAGGGTCTGGCGTCCGGGCCCGGCCTGGCGGTTCGAACCCCACACTGACATTCCGCATTCCCCATTCCGCATTCCGCATTGTCTTTCAGAACACGCTGAACGTAAAATACTTCCGCGGGTTCGCCTGGATGTCCGACAGGAGCTGCCGCAGCTGAATCATGGTGAGCGTGGTCTCGCGGTACAGGGTGGAGTCGGAAACGAGCAGCCCGAGCGTGCCACTGCGATTCGAGATGCGCGAGAACACGCTGTCGGCCGAGACGAGCACGCGCACCATGCTCTCCTGATTCCGGTGAGCCGCCGCCAGCAGGTCGCGCGCGTCCTGCGACGCCGACCGCAGGTTGGCGCTCGTGGCGGCGGAGTTGTTGAGGATGGTGAGGAGCTGGCCCTGGTTCGTCGCGGAATCGACGCGACCGAGGGTCGCCTGCAGGTTCGTGGCCGCCTTGCCCAGGACCTCCGAGCCCTGGCGCAGCTTGGTGCCGACCGATCCGAGGACGTCGGCCTGCTCGTTCGCCACGGTGGCGAGGCGATCCGCGATCTGCCCGAACTCGCGGATGGCCCGGCGCAGCTCCGCGACCGCCTCGGTGTCGAACGCCGTCTGCACCCGGTTCGCGACCGCCGCGATATCGGTGGCGATGCGGCTCGCCTGCGCGGTGAGCTGGCCGATGTCGGGGAGTGTGGCCCCGGGCCACTTGCCTGCGCCCGCCGCCAGGGCTTCATCGAGGGCCTGCCGAACGTTGGGGTCGGACGGGAGGGGCTCGCGGGAAATGAGCGTCGCGGCCCATTCGCCGAACAGCGACGCCGGGGCCGCGACCACCGCCGGCTTCGCGGGCGGTGTCACGCCGGCGTAGATCTTGAGGGCGGCCTCGACCCAATTGCCGGGCGCCAGCCGGATTGCCTCGACCCGTCCCACGCGGACGCCGCGCAGCACCACGGGGTCGCCGACCGACAGGCCCCCCACCGTACGGAACCGCGCCGTGTACACCGCCTCGGTTCGGCCGAGGTGGGCGCCCGACAGCCACAGCGCGCCGGCCACCACCACGCCGAAGGCCGCGATGACCACGACGCCGACCGCGAACTCGTTCTCCCGCTTCATGACGGCCGCCCTTCGATGAACTGCCGCACCACCGGGTCCTCGGTGTGCTGTATCTCCTCCACGGTGCCGACCTGCCGGACCCGGCCCTCGTACAACATGGCGATGCGGTCGCCCACGGTGTAGGCGCTGCGCATGTCGTGCGTGACCACGACGCCGGTGACGCCCAGGTGCTCGCGGGTGCGTACCATCAACCGGTCCATCACCGCGGAGGTCACCGGGTCGAGGCCGGTGGTGGGCTCGTCGTACAGCATGTAGCGCGGGCGGAGCGCGATCGCGCGCGCGATCCCCACCCGCTTCCGCATCCCGCCCGACAGCTCCGCGGGAAAGCGGCCGTCCGTCCCCGTGAGGTCCACGAGCGCGAGCGCCTCGTGCACGCGCTCCGCGATCTCGTCGGCCGGCAGGTCCCGCCGCTCGAGCCCGAGCCGCACGTTGTCGGCGACGGTGAGCGAGTCGAACAGCGCGGCGAACTGAAAGACGAACCCGATCTCGCGCCGCAGCGCCGCGAGGCGCGTCCGGTCGAGCGTGGACACGGCGCGGCTGTCTACGGTCACATCCCCGGCATCGGGGTGCAACAGTCCCACGACATGCTTCAGCGCCACGCTCTTCCCAGATCCGGAGTAACCGATGATCACCAGAGTCTCGCCGTCCTTCACGTCGAGCGTGAACCCCGTCAGCACCTGTTTCCCGTCGAATGCCTTGTGCAGGTCCTGAAACTGGATCATCGCAGCAGGACCATCGCCCAAAAGGCGTCGAGCACGAGCAGCAGCACCGCGGAATAGACCACGGCCTGCATCGTGCTCCGCCCCACGCCCTCCGCGCCGCCGCGGGTCCCGAGCCCGACGATACATCCGACCAGGGTGATCGTGAACCCGAACGTGGCGCTCTTGAACAGGCCGAACCAGGTGTCCTTGAAGCGGTAGAACAGCTTGAGCCCCTTGATGAATTCCTGGGTCGAGAGGTCGAGCAGCACGAGGCTCGCGAGCCAGCCGGTGAGGATGCCCGTGAGGATCGCCAGCGCCACGATCACCGGGAACATGGCGGTGCCCGCGAGGACGCGCGGCACCACGAGGTAGCTCTGCGGATCGTAGGCGAGCGTCTCGAGGGCGTCCACCTGCTCGGTCACCCGCATGGTGCCAAGCTCCGCCGCCATGCTCGCGCCGACCCGCCCGGCGAGCGCGAGCCCCGCGAGCACGGGGCCGAGCTCGAGCATCATCGTCTTGCCGACGAGGGTGCCCACGAAATAGAGCGGGACGGTGCCGGTGAACGTATAGGAGGCCTGGAGGGCGAGGACCACGCCCGTGAACGCGGCGATGAACAGCGCGACCGGAAGCGAGTCCACCCCGACCCGGCGCATCTGGACGAGCGTCAGCCGGCCCCATGTGGCGACGTCCGGCAGCGCCCGCACCATATCCGACACGAACTGGCCGAAGCGGCCGACCGCCTTGATGCCCGCGACGGCGCTTCGGCCGACTTGCGCAATCACGGGCCTAAACTAACGATGCACGTCGCAGGTTGCACGCCGCACGCGGCTCACGGAGGAGTGGAACGCAAAACGGCCGGCGTCTCGCCGGCCGTTCGTGCAACGTGCAACGTGTGACGTGTGACGAGGGGTCAGGCTGCAAAACTGGCGAGCGCCTTCCCGACATCCCCATCGCGCAGCCGCTTGAGCGCGCGATCCCGCAGCTGGCGCACGCGCTCGCGCGTCACGCCCAGCATGCCCCCGATCTCCTCGAGCGTGTGCTCGCGGCCGCCGTCCAGGCCGAAGTAGAGCCGCAGCACCTTGGCATCCCGCTTCTGCAGCGTGCCCAGCGCCGTCTCGATCTCGTCGGACAGGAAGCGGTCCATCGCCTGATCTTCCGTGTCCGGCAGGTCCTCGGCGATGAAGCGCTCGATCAGCGAGCGGTCGCCATCGGGATCGAGCGGTGCGTCGAGGCGGACGTCGCCCGTGTTGAGGGCGGCGAGCGACTGTACGACCTCGAGCGACAGCTTGGTCGCATCGGCGATCTCCTCGGGCGTCGGCTCGCGCCGCAGCGTCTGCCGCAGGTATTCCGCCGTTCGCACGATGCGCGACAGGTCGGCGGTGCGGTTGAGCGGCACGCGCACGGTGCGCCCCTGGCGCGCCAGCGCCGCCAGGATCGCCTGCCGGATCCACCAGACCGCGTAGGAGATGAACTTCACGCCCTGGTCGGGATCGAACTTCCGGGCGGCCGTGAGCAGCCCGACGTTACCCTCGCCGATCAGGTCGGTGAGCGGCAAGCCCCGGTTCTGGTACTTCTTCGCCACGGAGATCACGAAACGGAGGTTCCGCTTCACGAGCTCCTGCATCGCCTCCTGGTCCCCGGCGCGCACGCGGCGGGCGAGCGCGATCTCTTCCTTCTGGGTGAGGAGTGGCGTCTTCGACACCTCGTGGAGGTACTGGTCCAGGATATCGCGCTCATGCTCGTGCGTGGCGAGCCCGTTGAGCAGACCCCGCCGCCGCCCGCGCTTCCGCGCCACGGGCGCGCTCGGTGCGGCCACACTGGCCGAACCAGCACCCCGCGGCGCCCGCGGCTTCGCCCGGGCGGGGGAAGGCGTCTTCTTCCGTCGGATGGACTTGCGCATATCTATCGTCTCGGCTCACCCGCTACTACCCGCGGGAGGCAAAAAAGTTCACAAAAAAGCCTGAAAACGCTTGACATACTTACAACGCACGGGTAAGATGCCGTGTTCCCGCCCGGGCGTTTTCGGGGGCGCCCAATATAATGGGGGCGTAGCTCAGTTGGGAGAGCGCGTGAATGGCATTCACGAGGTCAGGGGTTCGATCCCCCTCGCCTCCACTGACTACTAGACGCGCGAGGCGCGGCCGAGGCACAGACGCAACAGTGGTACGCAAGTGGCACCTTGGAAGCTAGATTCGGTTTGGGGCGGTGGGCCTAGGCGTGGGCGCGTCTACGCGTCTGTGGGTCTTGCTTATTGCGGGAATAGCTCAGTTGGTAGAGCACAACCTTGCCAAGGTTGGGGTCGCGGGTTCGAGTCCCGCTTCCCGCTCTGTCGATTGCGGATTAGGGATTGAGGATTGCGGAGTGTGATGCCGGGCTGGTCCAGGTGCTGGCCTCGCACCTCAGCTGCGCAATCCGCAATTCAAAATGCGCAATCCGAAATCGAAACGACGCGGGGTGGAGCAGCCTGGTAGCTCGCCGGGCTCATAACCCGGAGGTCGTGGGTTCAAATCCCACCCCCGCTACTTCGAAGGTGGAACGCGGAACGTGGAAGGCGGAACAGGCGTCAACATTCCCCTGTTCCGCGTTCTAACTTCCGCGTTCCGCGTTCTGGTTCGGGCGGTTAGCTCAGTTGGTTAGAGCGCCACGTTGACATCGTGGAGGTCACTAGTTCGAGTCTAGTACCGCCCACTGTAAGGCTAGGGAACAGGGAACGGAGTTAGACGCACAGACGCACCGGGGAGAACAGTGGCAGGCGACAGGATGGCGCAAGGCACAACCATTCACTCCCAGCTGTTCACCCCTGCTGCGTCTGCGCGTCTGTGCGTCTAGCAGTTTGCGTCTGACTCCGTTCCCTGTTCCCTAGCTTTACGCGCCCATAGCTCAACTGGATAGAGCGCTTGGCTACGGACCAAGAGGCTGGGGGTTCGAGTCCTCCTGGGCGCATTATGCTAGACGCACAGACGCGTAAACGCACAGACGCACAGCGCAACCCTGCGGTCATCCCTGTGCGTCTGCTGCGTCTACCGCGTCTGTGCGTCTAGCAGTGCGGGGCGTAGCGCAGCCCGGTTAGCGCGCCTGGTTCGGGACCAGGAGGTCGGTGGTTCAAATCCACTCGCCCCGACTGAAAACGGAAGGTCCTAGGTGTTAGGTGCTAGGTGCTAGGGGTGAATACCTGACACCTAACACCCAGTACCTAGCACCTCTCTCGCGCCAGTAGCTCAGCTGGATAGAGCGTCGGCCTCCGGAGCCGAAGGTCCCGCGTTCGAATCGCGGCTGGCGCATAGACTTACGAAAAATGGCTTCAGGAATGGCTTCAAAACGCGTGGTGCGTCCCTACGCCTCGACTTCCTCCAACTCGCGGGGCGGCCCAAAACCACACCAACCCCTGACAGTTGGGCCCCATCGCGCACCTACCCCCGGTTGCCAAAGCGCGAACGGCGGCCCGGGCTAAAAGAATCCGCAGAGGAACGCCGCCGCTTCATCTGAGATGCCGACCATCTTGTTCGTTGCCTGACGATAAAATTTGAAATTGAGCTCGGTCCCGGGCTGGCCGTCATTCCAGTCGCTAAAGTGTTTAAGTTCGCTCCGCCCCAGCGGCCGCTTCGCGAGCGCGGTGCGTCTGACGACGATGCTCACGCGCGGCGTTTGCCGGACGATGCCGCGCTTCTTAGCGATCGCTTCGGCGGAGGTGACGATGCCGCGCGCGATGAGGCCCTGTCCGCCCTCGTTCTCGCTCGCGAACACGAAAACCGTGTCGCCTTCGGCGATATGCTTGCCGCCATACATCGTCTTCTGTGCGGTGAACGCAAACGTCTTCGCCCGCGGATCGCGAACCTCGGCTTTGATCGCGAACGCCATGCACTTCTCCTCTCGTACCCTTGACGTCATGGCCAAATACGGGCCGCCCGGATACAGAAACGCCTTCTCCTTCGACATCTCGTTACGGAAGCAAATCGCCTGCGGGTGACCCATTTTCACGTCTCTCACGGGCCGCAGGTCTGCCGCCGGAGGGAAGGCTACGTATCGGGGGCGAGCCCTTCGCGACTCAACATTTCATCTCCGCTTTACCCCGAGATCCAGGTGCTCGAGTGACGACCCCACCGTCGGGATCGGCGCGCGGGCGAGCCACCTGCGCTGGATGCGCGTCTCACGTGGCGGGCCACGCGTCGTCCCGCTCCATCCGCTCCGAAACCAACGATCGCCCCAGGGCATCAAGGGCTGCGTGAAACTGAGATCGATCGGCCAGCGCGTTGATGTCCTTCAGGCGGGCCACGAACCCGGCCATGATCGGATCATTCATTCCGCCCCGCACGCGACCGATGTTGACTTGCGCCAAATGCCAACGAGGCTCCGTCACCCCGGCTCTCCGAGACGACGCTTCATGTGGTGCTCCTCTTCGAGCTTCCACGTCTTTCCGCCGTCGCGGGACTTCTCACCCCGCCAGATGAACGAGTCCGTCCCGATCTCATTGAACGACCAACGAATCTGGTAGCCATCGGCATCGGTGCCACGCAGGACTATGTGGTCGCCTTCCAATCCTCCCTGAACCTGGACGGCATAGTTGAACCGCGGACTGACGAAGAACACTCGCCACTGCTTGAGCGCGGTGTCGAAGAAACGAACCGACGCACTGATCGAGCGGTCCTTCTGGCCATCCGCCGGGTAGGTGATCCAGACGTCCTGTATGGCGCGACCGTCGAGGATCCAGCCGAACGACAGCTCGCCCGATTTGCGGCGAACGCGGCCATCCTCGAGATAGAAGGTATAGTCGCAATCCCAGGTGCCCACGAGGCGATCAAAGGTCCGAGCTTCGTCTCCCAACGACGGGTGGGGATTGGTTGCCCCGAGGGTCCTGATCATCGCGTCGCGGGCGACCGGGTTGTGATCCGTCGAGCTTCCCTGGGCAGCGCATGGTAGCGGCGCCCCAACCATGGCGGCTACCAGCCGTAGCGCCCGGGGCAATGCGGAGCGTTGGTTACGAGCCATACCGTGAATGCCTCCCAGCCGGGGTGAGACGCCGGCGGTCCCGAGCTCAAGAACCGGCCCCATCGAGCTCACGCGTGAAATGAAAGACGTTCTTTCCGGTTTTGCCTTTGACTTGATAGGTCCATTCCTGCGTGAGATGGTCCTTGTCTTCGAGGATCATCACCAACCCGGTATTGTGCCAATCGCCCGGAGTTGTCATTCCGGTCACGCGCTCCAGAGTGAAGGTGAGCTGCCGCGTTGGGCGTTCCGTGATGGCCCCGGTTTTCAAGTGTGGCTGATTCCGGGCGCTGCAATAGTGCGTAGCAACGAGGTGATCTCCGTCCACCGTGAACATCGTAATCATCACCGGCTCGGACTTGGGTCGAGACTCCTCCATCAGGGCGCTGCCATTGGCAGTCAAGGTATAGGTCAGCGCGATCTCGGTGCCGCCGAATACGCCTTTCCAGTGCCCAACGAGCGATGTCAGGAGCCCGAAGGCAGCGGCGCCGGGGGATTGCTGCGCCGCCAGGGCGCCCCGGCCTCCGGCCAGCGCCCAGGCGGCAAGCCCGAGAACCACGAATTGAGGAACTCTTCGCATGTCGACCTCCGCAGTCAGTGGGTCCGGCGAACCATGCTAACCGAGCTCGGTTGGTCAACGCGTCTGTCGCTCAAAGGGCGGACGAGATCGACGAATGGTCCCGCACCGCTCTCGGGGACCCTTGTAAATCCTGATGGATACTCGCAGTCTTGCCGTCATGCGGAAGTGGATACGCGTGATCGGCTTATGGGCGCCGTTCTGGACGCTGTGGGCGGTGTTCAGCCTCGTCTACCCGGGCGAAACGCTGAGGTCGGCTGCCGTCGGAGCGACGGCCGCCATCGGCGCGGCCGGCCTGCTCGGTCTCGGCGCGTGGTGGTTCACCGGGATCTACCATTGGCCGCCGCCCGAAAAGCTGGGTTTCAAGTTCTACGGCGTCCAGCTGGCGATGGGCTCTGCATTCTCTCTCGCATGGCTGTTCGCTCTTGTTGGCACCGATGTCGTTCGCCAGCACAGAGGCTTGATCATTGTGGTGCGCGACTGGTCGCGCGTTCTCGGCTGGTATTTCGTGCTCGGCGTCGCGATCTACGGTTTGGTTACGGGCATTTCTTACACGGTTCGCACGCGCGGCCGGCTTCACGTGCAGGAGCGACTCGCGGCCGAAGCGCGACTTGCAACCCTACGCAATCAGCTCAACCCGCACTTCCTCTTCAACGCTCTTCACTCGCTGTCGGTGTTGGTGCGCAGGGATCAGAATGCCGCGCAGGTAGCCATCGAGCAGCTGGGAGACATGCTGCGGTACACGCTGGCCGAGACGGGGGGGGACGAGGTGCCGCTGTCCGAGGAGTGGCGGTTCACCAAGACGTACCTCGCACTCGAGCAAATCCGCTTCGGAGAGCGACTCGGCGTCGAGGAGCAACTGAGCCAGGACACGCTGTCGTGCCTGGTCCCCAGCTTTACGCTGCAGGTTTTGGCCGAGAATGCCGTGCGGCATGGGATCGGGCCGCTGCCGGCCGGGGGCGTCGTGCGGTTTCGGTCGCATCTCGAGAACGGCAGCCTGATCCTGCAGGTCAGCGACACAGGCGCGGGGATGACCAACGGCGAGAAGGCGCAGCATGGGCACGGTCTCACGCTGCTGCGGGAGCGCCTCGCGGCGCTGTACCGGGAGCAAGGCACGCTGCAAACCGATAGCGTTCCGGGGCAAGGGTTCATTGCGTTGGTTCGGCTCCCGGTCCAGTACCAATGAACGGTGCGATACGCGCGGTGATCGCGGATGACGAGCCGCTCGCGCGCCAACAGCTCAAGGACTTGCTGGCGGCGATTGACTGGGTATCGGTGGTCGGCGAAGCGGGAGATGGGACGTCGACCATACGCCTCGTGAACACGGCTCGACCGGACGTGCTGTTCCTCGACATCCGGATGCCGGCCGGTGATGGCCTTCAGGTGCTCCGGAGAATCACGCATCACCCGCACGTCATCTTCACCACGGCGTTCGACCGGTATGCCGTTGCCGCATTCGAGCTGCAGGCGCTCGATTATCTCCTCAAGCCCTTCGGCGCCAGGCGGCTCCAGCAGGCGTTGGAGCGCGTGCGCCAGCAACTGCCGGGTGAGGATGCTGCAACCGCCGTACAGCGCCTTGCCGATGCGGGTGCGCAGGATCAGCCGTTGCGGCGTCTGTACGTCCGGATCGGCGGCAGGATTATCCCCCTCGGCGTCGAGCGAATTCTGCATTGCGAGGCGCGGGGTGATTACGTCGCCGTCCACACGAGCGACGGCAGCTACATCGTCAACACGTCGGTGGAGTATCTCGCACGACGCTTGAGTCCCGACTCGTTCGCGCGCATCCACCGCTCGCGCATCGTGAACCTGGAAGCGGTCGAGGCGTTCGAACGGCACGACGACAAGCGTTTGCGCGCCCGGCTCAAGAACGGCGCGGTGATCATCGCGAGTCGCGCCTGGTCGCGCACGCTGCGCGGTGAGGCTTCTTAGAACCCCAGTTCCGCAGTTTTGTCCCTTATCCTGCGATCAGGGAGTTTCGCGTGCGAGCGATACCGACTCCCCGACCGCCGCCGTCCGAAACTGCTCCGCCGGCAGGCCGCGCTCCCGCAAGGCCTTCGCCAGTTCGCGAACGGGTTCGTCGATTCCCTCGGGCGTCAATTGAAACGTGCCGAAATGCATGGCGATACTCCGGCGCGCCGCGAGATCGAGGTGCGCCTGCACGGCTTCCGCCGGATTCATGTGGATGTCCTTCATGAACCAGCGCGGCTCGTAGGCGCCGATCGGCAGGAGCGCGAGATCGACCCGGCCCAGCCGGGCGGCGATCTCCCGGAAATGGGGGCCGTAGCCGGTATCGGCGGCGAAGAGGATCCGGCGCCCGGCGGCCTCGATGAGGAACCCGCCCCACAGCGCGCGATTGCGGTCGAACATGTTGCGCGCAGAGAAATGCTGAGCGGGCATCAGCGTGACCGGAACGGGCGTCGCGCTGGCGCTCTGCCACCAGTCGATTTCCTCGACCTGACGGATGCCCGCCGATCGGAGCAGGCGGCCGTTGCCGATCGGTGTCACCAGCTGCGGATGAAAGCGCCGATCGAGCGCGCGCAGGGTCCCAAGATCACAGTGATCGTAGTGGTTATGACTCAGGAGCACGAGTGAGATGCCGGGCAGATCGTCGAATCGCACGCCCGGCCCCCGAACCCGGCGGGGGCCCGCGAATGAGACCGGGCTCGCCCGCTCGGAGTACACCGGATCGGTCAGCAGGTTGGTGGACGCGACCTGGATGAGAAACGTGGCATGACCGACGAACGTGACGACCACGTCGTCGGGTCCGATGGTCGGCGGTCGCCGCGGCTCGACCGGGATCCTCGACGGCCACCGGGTTCGTGGCGTAAGCAACATGCGCGGCACCATCCAAACGGGCTGGCCCTGCGCGCCGCTCGGATTGAAAAACTGGCGGCCATCAAAGTGATCGGTGCGGCGGGTCATGTCACCGACAATGGTGAGCGTCTTTCCGGCAACATGCCAGCGACCTCCCCGCCCGCACCGCGCCCCCCGCCGGGGCCCTCGGGCTCCAGCATGGGCGTGACAACGCTCATTTCGCCGCGCCGCCGTGTTCCCTATCTTGGCGCGACCGAGTCGCGGAGGGCGCTCCGCCAGGGAGGGACTATGTCGCAATCCTTTCTTCCGCATGGGTACTGCTATCTGTGGCAGCCCGGATTGCTGTGGCTGCACCTCATCTCCGATTCGGTCATCACGCTCTCCTACTACTCGATTCCGATCGGGCTGGTCTGGTTCGTCCAGAAGCGGCGGGATGTGCCGTTCAACTGGATGTTCTGGCTGTTCGCGATCTTCATCGCGGGCTGCGGGACGACCCACCTGATGGAGATCTGGACCCTCTGGCACCCGAGCTACTGGCTCTCGGGCGGAATCAAGGTGGTGACCGCGGCGTCGTCCATCGGCACCGCGATAGCATTGGTGCCGCTCTTGCCCAAAGCGGTGGCTCTCCCGACGCCGACCCAGCTCGAGCGGGCCAACCGTGAGCTGCGCGCCGCGAACAAGGAGCTGGAGAGCTTCGGTTACTCCGTGTCGCACGATCTCCGCGCGCCACTGCGCGCGATCGACGGATTTTCCCATGTGCTGCTCGAGGATCACAGTGAAGCGCTGGACGCTGAGGCTCGACGCCTGCTCGCCACCGTCCGCGCCAACACCCAGCGGATGAGCCGGCTGATTGACGATCTCCTGGCCTTCTCCCGGCTCGGACGGAAGGAATTGGAGATGGCCCCGGTTGATCTGACGTCGTTGGCGCAGACCGTAGTGGAGGACCTGCAGAAAGCGAGTGGTGAACACCACGCCCGGGTCAGCATCGCGCCTCTGCCTCCGGCGCGTGGCGATAGGGCGCTCCTCCACCTCGTGCTGACGAACCTCATCGGCAACGCGCTCAAGTTCGCCCGGGGTCGCGCCGAGCCGAGGATCGAGATCGGCGCGCACACTGAGGACGGGGAGACCATCTACTACGTGCGTGACAACGGGGTCGGCTTCGACATGCAGTACGCCCACAAGCTGTTTGGCGTGTTCGAGCGCCTGCACCGGGCGGAAGACTTCGAGGGCACCGGCGTGGGGCTCGCCCTGGTCCAGCGCATCGTCCAGCGCCACGGCGGGCGGGTGTGGGCCGAGGGAAAGGTGAACGAAGGGGCGACGCTCTACTTCACGCTTCGATCGTAGGAATCGGACGGGCGCGCGCCCGCACTCGCGCGCTTCCCCTGCAAGTGTATCCTTCTCTGTGTTCCGAAAGGTATACGGCCCTGGCCCCTCCCCCCCTCCTCATGGAGGCACCTTATGCCACGGTCCCGGATGCGCTGGTACGCCCTGCTGTTCTTCGCGCTCGAGCCGACGCGGGCGCTCATCGGCCAGGCCGGCCCTCCCGCCGCGCCCACGAGCCGATCCGCGGTTTCCGGCGCCCGCGCCCTCCGCGGGCTCGATGACTTCGTCGCCGGGGTAATGAAAGAATGGCAGGTGCCGGGACTCGCCCTCGGCGTGATTCAGGATGGGAAACCGCTCCTCCTCAAGGGGTACGGCTACCGCGACGTCGAAAAGCGCCTCCCCGTGACGCCGCGGACCCTCATGGCCATCGGGTCCAACACGAAGTCGTTCACCGTCGTGCTCATGGGCATGCTGGCGGATTCCGGCAGGCTCGAGTGGGACAAGCCGGTACGCACCTACCTCCCCGACTTCCAACTGTACGACGAGTTTGCCACCCGCGAGATGACGCCGCGCGACCTGGTGACGCACCGTTCCGGACTACCGCGGCACGACGGCCTGTGGTACGGCCGGAGCTTCACCCGCGAGGAGCTGTACCGCCGCCTCAAGTACCTGGAGCCCAGCGCGTCGTTCCGCAGCCGCTGGCAGTACCAGAATCTGATGTTCCTGACCGCGGGGTACCTGGTCGAGCGGCGCACCGGTCGCTCGTGGGACGATCTGATCCGCGAACGGATCTTCGCGCCGCTCGAGATGACGCGCTCCAACACGTCCGTGCGGGACTTGCCCGCGGCGGACGACGCCGCGCTGGCCTACGTCTGGCGCGACTGCCCGGCGGAAAAGGCCGCGGGCGGGGGGGCGGCGGGCGCGACGGGGTCGGCGCCGACTCCCGCCGAATGCGGCCTGGTGCACGTGCCGTACCGCAACATCGACGCCGTAGGGCCGGCGGGATCCATCAACTCGGACGTCGAAGAGATGCTGCATTACATCCAGTTCCACATCGACTCCGGTCGCTACAACGGGCGCGCGATCCTCTCGAAGGAGAACGCCAGTCTGATGGAGACGCCGCAGATGCTGGTGGGCGATCAGGAAATCTGGCCGGACGAGTTGGGCGTGGCCACCTACGCGCTGGGTCTGAGCGTCACCAGCTACCGCGGGTGGAAGCTGGTGCAGCATGGGGGCGGCATTGACGGGTTCATCTCCCAGATGTCCTGGTTGCCGAAGGAGCGGATCGGGATCGTGGTGCTCACCAACATGTCCGGAACCAACCCGGTGCCCAACATCGTGACGCGGAACGTGATCGATCGTCTCCTGGGCCTGG
Source organism: Gemmatimonadales bacterium (assembly GCA_036522535.1). Classification (GTDB taxonomy): domain Bacteria; phylum Gemmatimonadota; class Gemmatimonadetes; order Gemmatimonadales; family GWC2-71-9; genus AG12. The sequence goes on along the minus strand of DATDFP010000071.1, from coordinate 10,129 downwards.
CCCCGATCGACTGGGTGGCGCGCACGAAGAAACAGATTCAGGACGCCAAGGCGAAAAGGATCAAGCAACGCGCCGATCGTGCGGCCGAGCGACAGCCGAACACGACGCCGAGCCACCCGCTGTCCGCGTACGCGGGCACCTACGAGCACCCGGGGTACGGCCGTCTCGCAGTCCAAGTGGACGGCGCGGTCCCGAGCGTCTCGTTCGATGGGTTCACCGTCCCGCTCAAGCACTTTCACTACGACGTGTTCGAGATCGACGATCCGATGGACGTCCTGCCCTTGAGCGGACGCATCACTTTTCTGATGAACTCGAAGGGGGACATCGACCGCATGGCGGTTCCCTTCGAGCCGAGCGTGAAGGACATCGAGTTCGCGCGGGTCACCAGCCCGTAGCGGCGGCGCCTAGCTCGGGGTCTTGCCCACCCGGTTGATCGGCGGGGGGCGGGGGACGCGCCGGGGCGGATGCTGCGTGAGCAACGCCAGCCCCTCCCGCACCGCACGCTCGAGCTGGGGATCGTGTCCCTGGATCACTGCGGCGGGCGTGTATTCGACCTCGACGTCCGGCGCGACGCCTTCGTTTTCCACCGCCCATTTTCCGGTCAGGTCATAGAACGCGAGGCACGGCGCGGTGATCCCGCCCCCGTCGATGGTCGGGGGTACGCCCAGCGTGCCGATCAATGCCCCCCAGGTCCGCGTGCCGACGAGCGGACCGAGGCGGCGCAGCTTGAAGTAGTACGGCAGGGCGTCGCCGCCCGACCCGGCCGATTCGTTGATCAGCATGACCTTCGGGCCGTACAGGCCGGCCATGGGGGACGGCGCTTCCTTCCCGTCGCGCTGCGCGAAATAACCCATCGGCTTGCGATCGAGCTCGTTCACGACGTAGTCGGCCACCATGCCACCCTGGTTGTAGCGCTCGTCGATGATCGCGCCTTCCTTCTCCTGCTGCGCGTAGTAGTAGCGGTTGAACGCGGCGTACCCCGGAGCGGCGGTGTTCGGCAGCCAGACGTAGGCGAGGCGCCCGCCGGACAGCGCATCGACCTTGCGGCGATTGTCTTCGATCCAGGCGCGGGTGCGCAGCCCGGCCTCGCTGGCGATCGGGACCACGGTCACGACGCGCGATCCGGCCGTCGACGGGCTGGCGTTCACGCGGATCGCCGTCTGCCGCCCGGCCGTCCCGTCGAACAAGCTGTACGGGTTGGTGGGAGGCGCGAGCGGGAGGCCATTCACCTCCAGCAGGTAATCGCCTTCGGTCACGTCGATGCCCGGGGCGGCGAGCGGCGCGCGGAGGTCTGGGTTCCAGTTCTCACCCGAGTAGATGCGGCGGATGCGGTAGCGGCCGTTCTCCAGCGTGAGGTCCGCGCCCAACAGGCCCACCGACACCGTCTGGTCGTCCGGCTGGTCGCCCAGGCCCGTGAGATACGAGTGTCCCACGCCCAGCTCGCCGCCGACCGTCGCGATCAGGTATCCCAGGTCGGCGCGATGCGCGACGTACGGCACAAGCGGTCGGTACTTCTCATAGATCGCGCTCCAGTCGGCGCCCTGCATGCGGGCGTCGTAGAAGAACTCGCGCTGGACGCGCCAGGTTTCCCGAAAGATCTGCGCCCACTCGGCCGGCGGGTCGACCCGCATCTGCAGCTGCGCCACGTCCAGCGAGCCGTCGCCGACCTTCGCCGGCTTGTCGGTCGCCACGACGCCCCAGCGCGGCGCGGCGGCGCTGCCCGCCTGATACAAGAGCTTCGCGTGGTCGCCCGACAGCGTGTAGGAGCGGATGCCCTCGAGGAACTGCGTCGCCGTCCGCTCGCTCAGACGATAACGCTCGAGGCGAAGCGGGGCGGCCGGACCCGGGCCGGTTGCCTCGAGATAGAAGATCGTCCCTGCGACGCCCGCCTTCAGCTCGCTGTAGTCCCCGACCGGCACGTCGAGCGCGAGGATTCGCTGGCCGATGCGCTCGAGGTCGATACGGACCGTGACCGCCGTGTCTCGCCTGGCGCGCGTCGCGGCCGCGGCCCCCGGCCCGGGCTCGTCCCCCGGCTCGGGGAGAAGGGGCGACGGATCGGTGGCGCTGAGCACGATCACATAGATGGCGCGGCTCACGGGGTGGTCGAGCGAGCTCATCTCGAGCCAGCCCGTCCGCGGCCCGTAGTTCGTGCTGGCGAGGAAATAGAGATATTTCCCGCCGCCGTCGAACGCGGGGCTGACCGCGTCGGACAGCCCGTCCGTGAGCTGCGACGCCTTGCCCGTCGCCAGGGAGTACACGAACACGGCGCGCAGGTGGTTGTCGAGGCTCTTTGAGTAGGCGACCCAGCGCGAATCCGGCGCCCAGACCGCGTCGAACTCGCGCCCGGGGTCGTGGTAGGTGTCGGAGTCGATCTTGACCGGGCGGCCGCCGGCGACGTCCAGCAGCCAGAGATTGAGATGGCTGTCCGCGAGCAGGATGTGCTTGCCGTCGGAAGACCAGGCGGGAGCCGAGAAGAACGCGGCGGACGGCAAGGGCAGGGGTTGCGGCTTGAGCAGGCCCTGCGGATCGCCCACCATGAGCTGGTACTCGCCGCTCTCGTCGGACAGCCAGGCGATGCGCGTGCCATCGGGTGACCAGACCGGACTGCGATCGTGCACGCCAGGGCTCCGCGTGAGGTTGCGATAGTCCCCCTTGTCCACCGGCACCGTGAAGATCTCGCCCCGCGCTTCGAACGCGGCGCGCACGCCGGTGGGCGACAGGGCGGCGTTGCGGATCATGGGCGCCACCTGCTTGAACTGCGGCTGCGCCCACGGGAAGTCGGCGCTCACTTCGATCGTGATCTGCCGGCTCTGGCCGGTCTTGAGATCGAAGAGGTGCACGTAGCCCGCCTGCTCGTACACGATGGCGTCCGGTCCTGCCGACGCGCTCATGATGTCGTAGCCGTCGTGCTGCGTGAGCTGCCGGACGGTCTTCGTGTCCATCGCGTACGAGAAGAGGTTGACCGTGCCGTTGCGATCGGACAGGAAATACACCGTGTTGCCGACCCACATCGGGTCGGTGTCGTTGCTATCGGTCCAGGGCAGCTTCTCGACGGCATAGTCCGCCAGGTTCATGACCCGGATCGGGTGGGTGCGGCCGCCGCGGTAATGCCGCCACTGGCTGGTCTGGTTCTGGGCGGTGAGCAGGAACGCGGTGGAGACCTCCTCGTAAGCGATGCGGCGGCCATCGGGGGAATACGCCCCCGTGAAGGCGCGGGGCATGGGGAGCGGCTCCGGGAGCCCGCCGTCGAGTCCGATGCTCCAGAGCCGGTTGTAGGCGAGGGGTGCGCTGCTCCGCCCCGATGCGAACACGACGCGACGGCCGTCCGGGGTCCAGCCGCGGGCGCGATCGATCCCGGGGTGGTAGGTGAGGCGCTGGGGGGCGCCGCCGGCGGTCGCCACCACGTACACGTCCGTGTTCCCCGCCTCGGTGCCGGTGAACGCGATGCGGGAACCGTCCGGCGAGAAATGCGGGTCGTCCTCGACACCGGGGGTGGCGGTGAGCCGGCGCGCCGCGCCGCCGGAGCGGGCCACAACCCAGAGATCACCGGCGTAGGCGAACGCGATCAAGTCCCGGCTCACGGTCGGGCTGCGCAGCAGGCGCGTTCCTCCTCCCCCTTCCTGTGCGACGGCGGCCTGGGTGAAGGCCAGGGCGACGAGCGACGCCACGACCGGAAGTCGCATGTGCCCTCAGACGTCCGGGATGTTGGGGTTGTTGTTGCGCTCCACCGCGGGCAGCGGGAAGCAGCGCTGGTCGCCGTAGGTGCCGCCCCCGGGGAACGGCGTGCCGATTGGGGGGACCAGATCGCGGCTCAAGCGCCGCGTGTCGCCGAGCCGGTGGCTTTCCAAGAACAGCTCCACCTTCCGCTCGTCTCTCACCTGGGTGAGGACTTGGGCGTTCGTCTGGCCGGTGCTGTCGTACGCCGGGATGCCCGCCGCGGCGTGCAGGGCGTTGATGATGTTCACGGCGGTGCCGCGGTCGCCAGTGAGGATGGCCGCCTCGGCGACGATGAGCTGGGCCTCCGCCGTGCGGGCGATGGGCGCCGCGGCACCGAGGTTTGCGTACTTGGTCTGCTGGCGGATGGGAACGCCATTGGCGCCGACCTGGCCGGTGTTGATGACACGCACCCGCGGATCCAGTACGCCAGCGAACTTCACGCTGTCGAACGAGGCGTCCACCGACGAGTAGTTCGCCGTGCCGATGCCGACGCCGGTGTGAGCGAAGACGACGTTCTGCTGGCGCGTAGTCCCCGTGGCACTCGCGACCGCGGTTACGACGAAGCCGGCCGGGACGAGGGCCGCGGCGGCGGCGGCGGCGGCGAGGAGCGCAGGGTCGGGGTCAGTGGAGTCGGTTGGCGTCGCGGCGAAGGCGAGATTCAAGAGCGTCCGGGCGCGCCCGACGCGCGCGAGGTTCAACGTGGTCGTATCCCCGGCTGCGCCCGCCGCGGTGATGGCCTGGTCGAAGCGCCCCTCGGCTTCTGTAAACACCTGCGTGGGCGTCAGCTCCGGTCCCACGTTGATGGCCGCCGTGCAGAACCCTTCCCCGAGCAGCACGAGGCTGTAGCCCGCGTACGCCGCCGCTTTGCCGATCAGCTGCGTCCGGCTCACGCCGGCCGGCATCTGCGCGTCGGTCCATCCCTCGAGCCGGGCGAGGACCGTGTCGGCCGACGCCCGCGCCACAGACAGCGAGGTGTACACGCCCGGCTGCTGGATGGTATTGCACCCGCCCGCGTAGCTGCCCGTCAGGGGATTGGTGCGGCGGTCGTAATTGTAATTCGCCGTGTTGGCGATGACGTTGACCAGCTCATCGCCCAACAGGCCCGCGGCGGTGACGTAGCGGAAGAAGGCGCACTCGAAGTCTCCGACCGCGCCGTTGACGAGTAGGGCCGCCTGCTCGGGCACATAGACGTCCTTCGAGAGGATCTGGGAGGGATCCTTCTGCTCCAGATTGGTGATGTCGCTGCACGACAGGGCCGTCGCGACCAGCGGCAGCGCGATCCGGAGAAGCTGCACGGGGGTGCGCATCGGTCAGAACCTGAGGTTGAGGGTCGCGACGAACTGCGTGAGCGCAGGCGTGAGCGCCTGGTCCTGCGGCGTGGTGCCCTGATACTGGACCTCGGGATCGATCCCGTTGTACGGGCTCCAGGTGACGAGGTTGCGCCCGGCAAGCGTGACCGAGGCGCCGCTCACGCCGGCGCGGCCGAGCCACCTCTCGGGCAGGTTGTACGTGAGAGACACCTCGCGCAGCTTGACGAACGATGCGTCCTGAATGAAAGGTTCGAGCACGCCGGCGCTGATGGACGACGGCTGAATCGCCGCGAGATACGCCGTGGAATACTTCTCCGGGAAGAACTGCGCCTCGCACACGCCGAACGCGCAGCGGTTGGCGTCGTTCGCGTTGAGGATCTTGTGCCCCCGCTTGAAGTCCACCAGCCCGTACAGCGTCACCCGCCTGCCGAGGGTCAAGGTGTTGGCCACCGACCCGATGACCTTGGGCGTGGAGGTGCCGATGAAAACGGCGAGCGCCTGACTGCAGGGTACCGGTGCGCCGCCGCCGGGCCCGGCTACGCACAGGATGTTCGTGATGGCGTTCGTGGTGGCGTCGCGGTCGGCGCTGGCGATCCGCTTGGTCCAGAGGCCGTTGATCGGGTAGCCCTGCACGTTCTTGACGGTCGTGCCGCTCAGCGTGGCGCCGCCCAGGTCCTCGATCCCGTCGGTATTGGTGCTCACGCTCCCCGAGATTTCCCACGAGAAGTTCTCGCGGACGAGGGCCTGCAAGCGCGCCTGCAGCTCGACGCCGTGATTGCTGGTCTCGCCGATGTTGACGTACTGCGTGCCGGAGAACCCTCCCGAGGGGGGCAGGTCGCGCGACAGGATCGCGTCCTTGGTGCGCTTCGTGAAGTAGGTGAAGTCGAGCGCCAGGCGATCGAACAAGCCCGCCTCGAATCCGACCTCCAGCTCAGAGCCCCGCTCGGGCTTCAGGTCGGGATTCCCGTAGTTCCCCGTCGTGACGCCGGGCGTGCCGTTCGCCCGCGGCGCGTTGACGACGGTCCTGAGCGCCGAGCCGATGTTCGGCTGCTCGCCCGATTGGCCGAAGGCGGAGCGCAGCTTCAGGGTGTTGACCACGTGGCTGACCCCGCTCCAGAACGGCTCCTCGCTCGGCACCCAGGTCGCGCTCACCTTGGGATAGGTGACGAGGTCGAAGTTGTCGCCGAAGGCGGAGTTGTTGTCCACGCGCACCGCCCCGGTGACGAACAGCCGGTCGTTCCAACCGAAGCGTTGCTGGGCGTACACGCCGATCGTCGTATTGACAAGCAGGCTCTCGCTCGGCGCGCCCGTCACCGTGGCCCCCGACACGGTCTCCACGCCCGGCGCCGGGAACACGTTCCCCGCGAGGAAGCTGTTCTTGAACTCCTTGCGGGTGAACTGCCCGCCCACCGACGACGCCGAGGAGAGCGTGGGCGTCAGCTGGACGGTGGCGGTCCCGGAGTAGTCGCCGGTGAAGTAGGTGTCGTTCCGCAGCTTTTGTCCGATGCGCCCGTCCGCGACCGACGAGCCGAACTGGGCGAGATAGGGGCGGAGGTCCGGCGGAGCGTAGCGCTCCAAGGAGCGGCTGTCCTCGGAGGTGAAGTCGACCCCGACCACCAGGCGGTGGGCGAACCACCTTAGGGGCCGGTGCTGGACGGTCACCCCGGCGGTGTAGCGGTTGATGTCCTGCACGTTGTCGTACAGCTGCTCGGGCACTTCCGGCGGCGTGAACACGAAGCCGCGCGTCCTCGGAAACCTGAGGATGTGGCCGACGGACATGTTCAACAGCGGCGAGAGGCCGCCGTCCGCGCCGAGGTGGGCCGCGTCGCGGACGTAGTGCGAGCTGACGGAGAGACGCAGCTTGTCGCTCGGCGCGATGTCCAGGTTCGCGTGGCCGCTGAACGCCCTGCCGTAATTGTTGGGCTCGATGCCGTCGTCGTCGGTGAAGGTGCCGGCGACGTAGTAGGTCAGGGCGTCGCGGCCGCCGGAGACGCCGAGGTTGTACGACTGGGTGCGCCCGGTGTGGAAGATCGGCGTGCCCCGCGCCTCCTCCTGTTGAAGCGGGTGCCAGGCGACGGGCTGGCCGGTCGCCGTGTCGCGGGCGTAGTTGAGGGGGATGCGCCCGTCGGGATTCCCGAACCACTGGGCGCCTTCCTGCACCTTGGCGGTCCACTGCGTCCGCCCGGCGGCGCCGCGCTTGGTGATGACCTGGATGACGCCGCGGGCCGCCTCGGTGCCGTAGATGGTCGCCGCCGCCGGCCCCTTGATGACCTCGATGCGGTCGATGTCGTCCGGATCAATGTCGTTCAAGCGCGAAGCCACCTGCGAGTTTTGCGAGCCGAGCGACAGGCCCCCTGGCGCGTTGGAGCCCGGGGGTCCGGTATTCACGGCATCGTTCACCCGGACGCCGTCCACGTAGAGCAACGGCTCGTTGCTGAGGGAGAGCGAGGAGCGCCCGCGGATCTGGATGGTGGGCCCCGCGCCGACGCGCCCTGTGCCGGGCGTCACGATCACACCGGCTGCGCGTCCCTCCAGCAGGGTTGCGAGATTCGGCGCGGCCGAGCGCTGGAGCGCCTCACTTGCGTCAATGGTGGAAATCGCGTTGCCGATCGCGCGCCACTGCTCGCCGCCCGGCGTCCCGGTGACGACGATCGCGTCGAGCGGCACCGCGGCAAATTGCAGCGCGAAGTCCGCGGTAACCTCCTGGCCTGCGGCGACGCTCACGGATTGCGCCGCCGCCGTGTACCCGAGGCGGCGGGCACGGATCACGTGGTCCCCAGCGGACACGTTCGCGATCCGGTAGCGGCCGTCGTTGTCGGTTGTGGCTCCGAGAGGCGATCCCTCGACCGCGATGGTCGCCGCAACCAGCCCTCGTGCCGTCCGCGCGTCCGTCACCCGCCCCACGACCGTCCCGGCGGCGGGCGCGTTCTGGGCGCGGACGTCGGGCGGCCCGACGAGCAGCGCAATCGCGAGGAGGCAGCAGGGGGCGAGTAATCCAGGACGGGGACCAGTCATGGGACCTCCGCGGATGGCCACTCGCGGTATTCAACTCTGTACACACCACCGCGAGGGGCTTAGTATACCCGCCGCTCGCTCGTCCGCAAGCAGCGAACCTCACAGCCGCGAGATCACCATGCGATCGCTTCGGTGCGCCCTCGTCCTTCTGCTCTCCGCCCCCGCCCCTGCCCCGCCGCTCGCGGCGCAGCAGCCGGACTCCGCCCCCGGCTTCGACCTCACCGAGGCCATGATCCCGATGCGCGACGGGGTCAAGCTGCACACCACGATTTTCGTGCCCCGAGGATCGCACCCGCCGCTGCCGTTCATCTTCACCCGCACCCCCTACGGCATCGCCCACGCCGCGAGCACCCTGCGCGGCTACTATCGGGCGCTCGCCGACGATGGCTACATCTTCGTGTTCCAGGACATCCGCGGGCGCTACACGTCCGAGGGGCAGTTCGTCATGCTGCGGCCGCCGCGGGGCCGCGAGCCGAATGCGATCGACGAGAGCACCGACGCCTACGACACCATCAGCTGGCTGCTCGACCACGTCCCCAACAACAACGGTCGAGTAGGGATGCTGGGGATCTCCTATCCGGGCTGGCTCACCGTGATGGCGCTGCTCGATCCCCATCCCGCGCTCAAGGCGGCGTCGCCGCAGGCATCCCCGGCCGACATGTTTCTGGGAGACGACTTCCATCACAACGGCGCTTTCCGCCTGAGCTACGGATTCGAGTACGCGACGCGGATGGAAACCTCGAAGGAGCAACATCCCTTCGACTTCGACCGCTACGATACCTACCGGTGGTACCTCGACCTCGGTCCCCTGTCACGCGTCAACGCGCAGTACCTCCATGGGAAGATTCCGAGCTGGAACGACTTCGTCGCACACGCGAGCTACGACCGGTTCTGGCAGCGGCAGGCGGCGGCCCCGTACCTGACGCATGTCACCGTGCCCACCCTCAACGTGGCCGGGTGGTGGGACCAGGAAGACTTCTACGGGCCGCTCAAGATCTACGAGACGCTCGAGCCACACGACACCGGCCACGTCAACTACCTCGTGGTCGGGCCCTGGAACCACGGCGGCTGGGCGCATCCGGAAGGACAAAAGCTGGGCGACATCGACTTCGGGAGCCCCACGTCCAGGTACTTCCAGGAGAAGATCCTGGCGCCATGGTTCGCCCACTTCCTCAAGGATCAGGGAGAGCTCACCAGCCCCGAGGCCATGACGTTCGAAGCGGGCGACAACGAGTGGAAGTCGTGGAACGAGTGGCCGCCGCGGCGCGGCACGACGCAGAAACGTCTGTACTTTCAGGCGGGCGGCCGGCTCTCGTTCCAAGCGCCGGCGGACCAGGGCCCCGATGCGTTCGACAGCTACGTGTCGGACCCGGCGCACCCCGTGCCGTACCGCCCCCGGCCGATTCCGCCGACGTATTCCCCCGGCTCCGATTGGCCGACCTGGCTCGTGGAAGACCAGCGGTTCGTCGATGACCGCCCCGACGTGCTGAGCTGGGAATCGGAGCCGCTGACGGACGACGTGACGATCGCCGGCGACATCGTGGCGCACCTCTTCGTGTCCACGTCCGGAAGCGACGGCGACTGGATTGTGAAGTTGATCGACGTCTACCCGGAGCGATACCCGCAGGACTGGAAGCTCTCGGGGTGGGAGCTCATGGTGGCGAACGACGTGTTCCGCGGGCGCTTTCGCAAACGGTTCGATAAGCCGGAGCCACTCACGCCGAACCAGGTGACGCCCCTCACGATCGACCTGCACACGCAGGACTACCGCTTTCTCAAGGGGCACCGCATCATGGTGCAGGTGCAGAGCACCTGGTTCCCGCTGATCGACCGCAACCCGCAGACCTTCGTCCCCAACATCTTCGAGGCTAAAGCGTCGGACTACCGCGCGGCGACCATTCGCGTGTACCGGTCCGCGCGCTGGCCGTCGTCCGTCGAAGTGCCTGTAGTCGGTGAGCGGTGAGCGGTAAGCGGTGAGCGGGTGGGGTGGCCCGCTCACCGCTCACCGGGGAAGTGCCAGTTGAATCCGGTCACCCAGGTGCCAGTTGATTTCGGTCAGTAGCTTGGGTCGAAAAGGCTCTTGCATG
>DATDFP010000070.1:0-5004 GCA_036522535.1 Gemmatimonadales bacterium | reverse complement strand
CCCAACACCAGGGCCTCAACCGTGCCGCCTAGCGCGTCCGCGAGCCGTCGCGCGCCCGTGACGATCTCCTGAGATACGTTCCGCAAGACGCCGTCGCGCTGCTCCAGCACAGCGAGCACGGTGTTCACAAGACTTTCGCTTCCTCACGGAGCAGTCGGATCAGCTCCGGGACCGCCGCCGGCCCCTCCCCCACGATCTTCCCGCCCTTGCGCTCCGGGGGCGGGACCATGGCGACGAGCTCGAGGTCGCCGGCGCCGAGCGATACCGGCTTGACGTCGAGGGGCTTCTTTTTCGCCGCCATGATCCCTTTCAGCGCGGGATAACGTGGCTCGTTCAGGCCTTTGTCGGCCGTGAGGACCGCAGGGAGCGGAAACTCGACCACTTCCACGCCGCCTTCGATCTCCCGCTCGGCCGTGCCTCCCTTCCTGTCGCCCGTCAGGTCGAGATGCGCGATCGCCGTGACACACGGCAGGCCGAGCAGCTCCGCCACCATCGGGCCGACCTGATGGTTGTAGTCGTCGATCGCCATCTTGCCGAATAGGATCAGGTCGTAACCGCCGCCCTTGAGCTCGGCGGCCAGCGCTTTCGCCACCTCCAACCCGTCGGCCGGCATGCGATCGGCCTGGAGCAGGACGCCGCGGTCCGCGCCCATCGCGAGCGCGGTCCGGATCGTCTCCTGCGCAGCCGCAGGGCCGAGCGAGACGATGACGACCTCGCCCGCGCCGGCCTTCTCCTTCTGCCGCAGCGCTTCTTCGACCGCGAACTCGTCGTAGGGATTGAGGATGAACTTGACGCCTGCCTCGTCGAGGGATCGGCCGTCCGACGCAATCTTCACGCGGGTCTCGCTATCCGGAACGCGCTTGATGCAGACCGCGATCTTCAAGTCGTCAGGTATCCGTGGTCAGGGGTCAGTGAAGTTGCAAGACGCCAAGCCGCAAGCGGTTTACAGTTTTCGGCGCGCAGGAAAGCAAACCTGGCGACTCTGATCTGGCAACCGCTTGCGGCTTGGCGTTAGTCCCTCATCGCTCAGAAGTCCGTGCTGAGACTCACCTGCAGATGCCGCGGGAGCCCCGGCGTCACCCAGCGCTCGACCGGCGTCCCCGCCTCCGTGGGATTCGGCGCAAACGTGCCGAAGCTCACGTAGCGTCGGTCGAACACGTTGCGCACCATCGCCCGCAGCTCGAATTCCCGCCAGTTGACGGTGACCGATGCATCCGCCACGGCGTAGTCCGCGAGCCGCCGCGTCGCGTTCTCCTCGTCGCCGCGTAGCCACTGGCGGCCGATGTAGCGCGCGTCCAGACCCACGGCAAGCAACGGCCCCCGCGACCGAGCGAGGACCGGCATCGAGATGCCGGCGTTCGCCCGGTGATTCGGCACCATCGGGAGCCACTCTCCCGGTGCGACCGTTTCCGCGGTGTCCCGAGGGGTTGCCAGCCGGGCCGTGGTCTCGAATGTGGCGACCGTGTAACCGTAGTTCCCGTACAACCGCAGGCCCGGGCGGGTGACCCACTGAAGCGCGAGCTCGAGGCCGGCGCGCCGCGTCGCCCCGATGTTCTGGAAGTAGCCGCGGGTGACCGTGGGGGCGATGAAGAAGATGTCGTCCCGCACGTCCGTGCGGTACACGTTGGCGCTCGCGTCGAGACCGCCACCCGCCCGCCGGGCGTGCCAGCCCAACTCGTAGGTCGTCGCCACGACAGGCCGGAGGGCGGGATCGGGGCCGAGGGCGAAGGGAAGCGGGCACGCGGCGGCGGGGTCGGAGCAGCCGATCTCCACCACGGCGGGCGCCCGGAAGCCGCGACTCACGGACCCGAACACCTCGTGCCCGCGGCCCGGCGACCAGCTGAGCCCCACCCGCGGGCTCACGCGCCGATAGATGTTCAGTCCGCTCTGAGTCGAGTCGACCAGGTCCTCGAATGGCAGCCGGATCCAGTCGTAGCGGGCGGCGAGCGCGGCCGTGAGCGAGCGGCCGAGGTCGAAGTTCGCGCCGGCGAACGCCCCGGCGTCCACCTGGTTCGTCCGCACCGACTCGGTCAGCGAGTCCGGCCCTCCGCCACCCGGGGGCACGGCGAAGATCCGCACCGCCGTGTGCTGGTAGTCGGCGTCGGCGCCCGCGAGCCAGCGCACCTCCTTCCCGCCCACGTGCAGCCTTGCCGAGAGCTGCACCGCCCCGCCGCCGATCCGCGTCCTCGTGAGCTGTCGCGAGTCCTCACCCACGAAGTTCACGTTGAACTGCTCGCTCGAGAGCGACCGGCCGAACGCGTTGACGGCGAGCTGCGCACGGCCGACCAGCCGCTGCGCGTTGAGGATGACGAGGTGAGCCGTGGGCGCGAAGTAGTCGCCCCCGGTAAAGTTCACCCGGGGGCTCGCCGCGCCGACGCTCTCGGGCAGGCTTCCCGCCTGGAAGATCTTGTTGTCGGCCCCGGAGTAGCTGAGCGTCGCGTCCCAGGTGCCGCTCAGGAGTCCCGCCTTCGCGAACAGCGTCGCGATCCGGCTCCCGGTCTCCTGGCGCCAGCCGTCCTCGCGCTCGTAGCGCGCGCCGAGGTAGTAGTCCCACACACCATGCCGGGCGCCTGCGTGGGCTTTCAGCTCGTAGCGCCCGAAGCTCCCGGCCGAGGTCTCGAGCTCGCGCGACGGCGGGTCGGTCCCGCGGCGGGTCACGAGGTTCACGGCTGCCCCGAGCGCGTTCCGGCCGAGCAGCACCGACGGCCCGTACACCACCTCTACCCGCTCCACGTCCTCGAGCGGCAGGAGGTCGAAATTCACTTCGTGAGCGTCTGGCTCGTTGGCGCGCACGCCGTCCACGTACACCGTCACGCCCTGCGGCAGCCCGATCACGGGCGACACCTGGAAGCCGCGCAACGAGACGTCCAGCTGTCCCGTGGCGCCGAGCTCGTCGGACGTGGTGACGCCGGGGAGCTGCTCCAGCGCGTCGGCGAGCGAGCGCACGCCCCGCGCGTCCAGGTCGCCCGCGTTGAGGGTTGCCGTCCGCCCGGCGAGCCCGCGGGCGATCTCGCGGACGGTCGGGAGCCGAACGCCCGTGACGACGATGGGAGCGAGGGTGTCTTTGGGGACGGAGTCGGGCTGCTGCGCCGCGACGGCAGGCGCCAGCAAGCAGCCCCACAGCGCACAGTGAAGTTGACAGACGCCAAGTCGCAAGCGGTTGTCAGCGACGAGATGCCAGGTCGTCACCACCGGCGGCTGGTGACTGAAAACCGCTTGCGGCTTGGCGTCTTGTAACTGCTCTGAGGACCGCAGAGCTGGAACCCGTTGTCCCGATCAATTGAAGGCATTCAGTCCCGTAATTTCCTGCCCGAGGATCAGCGTATGGATGTCGTGCGTCCCTTCGTACGTGTACACCGACTCGAGGTTCGCCAGGTGACGCATCGCCTGGTATTCCGCGAGAATCCCGTTGGCGCCGAGCAGCCGGCGCGTCTCGCGCGCGACGTCGGTCGCGATGCTCACGTTGTTCCGCTTGGCGAGCGACACCTGCTGAGGAGTGGCCTTCCCCTGGTCCTTGAGGCGGCCGAGCTGAAGGCACAGGAGCTGCGCCTTGGTGATCTCGGTGAGCATGTCGGCGAGCCGCGCCTGCTGCAGCTGGAACCCGCCGATCGGCTTGTCGAACATCACGCGAGTCTTTGCGTAGCTCACCGCCTCGTCGTAGCACGCCATCGCGGCGCCGACGGCGCCCCAGGCGATGCCGTAGCGGGCCTGCGTGAGGCACATGAGGGGCGATTTGAGACCGCCGGACTTGGGGAGGAGCGCCTCCTGCGGCACGCACACGTCCTCGAGCACCAGCTCGCTCGTGTCGCTCGCGCGGAGCGAGAGCTTCCCCTTCTGATCCTTGGCCGAGAAGCCCTTGGCGTCGGTGGGGACGATGAAGCCACGGATCGAATCGGCATCGCCCAGGGCGCCGGTCTTCGCCCAGATGATCGCCACCTGGGCCGTGGAGCCGTTCGTGATCCACATCTTCGCGCCGCGCAGCACCCAACCGTCCCGGGTCTCTCGTGCGGTGGTGATCATGGCGGAGGGGTTGGAGCCGTAGTCGGGCTCCGTGAGGCCGAAGCAGCCGATCACTTGCCCGCTCGCCATCTTCGGCAGCCACTGCTTCTTCTGGTCCTCGGAGCCGAAGGTGTGGATCGGGTACATGACGAGCCCCCCCTGCACCGAGGCGAACGAGCGGACGCCCGAATCGCCACGCTCCAGCTCTTGCATGATGAGCCCGTAGGCGACGTTGTTGAGCCCCGCGCAGCCGTACGCCTCGGGCAGATTCGCGCCGAACAGCCCCAGCTCCGCCATCTGCGGGACCAGGTGCTTCGGGAACTTTCCCTCGAGGTAGTGCTCGCCGATGACCGGGGTGACGTTGTCGTCCACCCACTCGCGCACCGTGTCGCGGACGGCGCGCTCTTCCTCGGAAAGGAGGCTGTCGACGTCGTAGAAGTCGACGCCCTTAAACTTCCCCATATGGACCTCTATGAACGGTGTTCAGTCGGCCAGAAGCCTTAACTGATCGCTTGGACCTGCTGCGCTGGTGACTGGCGGCTAGGCCGCGCGAAGGCGAGCGTGTCCGACGCCTTGAACCGCCCTCGCTCCGCCTCGTACCGGAAGAACGTCACGTGCACCGCCGTCGGCTCGATGGTCACGAAGTTGAAGCTCGGCGCGCGGCCGCCGCGCACGCGCGTGCACAGCGTGCTCGCCGTGGAGACCACGACTCGACCACCCAGGACGTCGGCGCCCTCCTGGTGATCGTGGCCGCACAGCACGATCTCGGCGCCCGACTCGAGGATGCGGCGCTGCGCCCGGCGCCAGCGCGCGAGACCCATGCGCCGGGAGATCTCCCCCCGCAACACGTTGTGATGCACCACCAGGACCCGGGTCCGGCCGGCCGGAGCGGCCGTGAACACCTCCCGGACGCGCTTCATCTCGCCCGCCGGCAGGTGGCCCTTCACCGTCAGGTCCCGCAGGTTGAACGTGAGTGAGCCCCACGCCGCGCCGTGCGACGTCAGG
>DATDFP010000069.1:0-15919 GCA_036522535.1 Gemmatimonadales bacterium | reverse complement strand
ATTCGAGCCCCGCGGGAATGTGCGCTGGGTCACGCGATGACCCCGGTAAGCGGTGAGCGGTGAGCGGTAAGCGGTAAGCGGGGAGCGAGTTATGGGTAACGGCGGTGGCTTTCCCGCTCACCGCTCACCCCTCACGCTTTCTTATTCGGCGAGCTCATGCGTCATCGGGTCGGTCATGACGCGGAAGTAATGGTGGGAGCCATAATTCACGAAGTTGCTGACGCGCGAGGTGTACAGACAGGCGAACTCGTCCACCTGCCCGCCGAACAGGCTCTTGCTGCGCCCCTGCTTGAACACGGATCCCCAGGTGGGATTCCAATGCTTGGTTATGAACTCGTCCAGGGAGGCGGCGCGCTCCCGCAGCGCCCTGTGCTCGAGCCGGAGATCGTCGAGCAGCCGACGCGCCCTCGCTTCCATGTCGCTCACCACGGAAACACCGTCTCCCGAGAGAGCCGCGCACAGCGTCAGCACGTCCCGGACGTCGTCGCGTCGCTTGCCCAGGTCCGCCACCTCCGCGTTGAGCACCCTGAGATGGGCGATGCTGGTCGAGAGCTCACCCCGTTGCTGCAACTCCTCCTCGAGCTCGCTCACGACGAGCGCCGTCCGCCAGGTGGAGCTGACCTTGGTCGACCGGATATCCGAGTAGATGTGGTCACCCACGTAGAGCACCTGCTCACCGACGCAAGACAAGAGCTCGCTCAGCCCTTCCAGGCACCCTCCCTCGAAGACGCCGCCCCACCTCGGAACCTCCACCTCTTCGAGCCTGTCGCCGTGCTCGTCGAGGGCGACGAAAGGACGTTTCTGGCGGAAGAATGCGGGTTTTTCGGCCTTCACGACGACGAGGTCGAACAAATCCCGCCAGGAATCGAGGCCCGGAAGAAGGCCATCGAACAGGTAACTGCAGACGCCCTTCGTGTAGTACCACTCCGAGTTCGTGATCAGCAGCAACTTGCGCCCGTTCATCGCCAGCCGTTTGAGGGACAACGCGAGCTCGGGGTCTTTCGGAAGAAAAGTGGACAGGTTCGAGAGGATGTAGTTCTTGAAATCGGTCTCGGCATGCAGGCTGTCGACCGAGTCGCGCACGTCCTGAAACAGCTGCATGTGAGACACCGGCCGGAAGACCTCGGGGTTGCGGCGCCAGATCTCCACCAGCTCGGCAAACAGATTGACCTCGGGCAGGTCGAACAGCGTGTCGACGTAGTAGAAACGAGCCCTGCCGAGATCGATCCGCTCGTCCCGGTAGAGA
This sequence comes from Gemmatimonadales bacterium, assembly GCA_036522535.1. Taxonomy (GTDB): domain Bacteria; phylum Gemmatimonadota; class Gemmatimonadetes; order Gemmatimonadales; family GWC2-71-9; genus AG12. Next base: position 14,673 of record DATDFP010000069.1, on the reverse strand, counting down.
CGATTCCGCTCATCCGGGTCGAGGCGGTGCCGGCCGAGGTAGGCGCGCCCTACGTAACGGTGCCGGTCCATCTTGAGCACGGTGCCGGCGAGTTTGTCGATGAGCAGCCCGCGCTGGGTGAAGTCCGGCCGAAACTCGGCGGACCGGACGACCTCGGGGTAGCCCCGGCGTTCTACGAGACGCTCGAGCGCCCGTTCGAAGGTGAGCTGTTGAATCGGGACGCGGTGGTAGGCCGCCAGTGTCCAATCGAGGTCGAAGCCGATGTATCGGATGGTCTCCATGCGGAGCGTTCGATTGACGAACACCCGCCGTGGCCGAGGAGGCTCCCGGTTCGGCGCAGCGTAACGGAGTAGCGCCGCAGCCGCGCTATCGCCTACCTGAGCCAATCCGGTGGTGATGAGATCACCCAGCGAGTCGCTCAAGACCCGCGCCTCGGCCAGAGGTTGTCTGGCGAAAGCCGTTGCTCCGGGAGCATCAGCCTGTAACTTAAAACGACGCGCGGCCGAGTGGCGTCGCCGATCCCGCCGTCATTGTTTCAGCGGCGGTGACAGCTTTTCCAGCGCCGCTCCAGCATCCTCCCAGCGATCGCCCGGGTCGGGACTGAGGCAGACGCGCACCACGTCCGCGAGCCATGCCGGCACGGCGCGAACCTCTTCGAGCGACTCGCTTTCCGGTGCCGGCGGCCGCCCCGTCAGCATTTCGTGGAGGATCACCCCCACAGCGTACATGTCGTCACGCGGCCCGGCTGGGGCGCCCGCGTCCCGGCGCTCGGGAGCGAGATAGGCGGGGTCGCACAGCGTGGCGCATGCGACGCCGGGCCCACCCCTGCTTCCGGTCATGCCCCCGCCGCCCCCGAGCGCGCTCCGGACCGCATCCACAACCCCGGCATCCGCCACCACCGCCCCCCCGTCGGTGAGGAGCACGTTCTCCGGCCGCAGATCGCCGTGGGCCAGCTTTGCGGCGTGGGCATACGCCAGCGCCGTAAGCATGCTCCGCAGAATTTCCACGGCGCGGCGCAGGGGCAGCTGGCCGTCTCGCGCCACCGCCGCGCGCAGCGTCGTGCCCCTGACGAAGGCCCGCGTGTGGTAGACGAACGATCCCGCGCGTCCGGCGCCCTGGGGCCGCACGAGGCCCGGATGCGCCAGGCGGCCGGCCAGCAGGATCAGCTGGCGCTCGAAGGCGGCCGCGTCCACCCCGAGAGACAGCTCGCCGGGCAGGACCTTCACGAGCAGCTCGGACCCGCCGGCCAGCTCGACCGCGACGTATAGCCGGCAGTCGCCCAGGGGCCGCACCTCACGCTCGATCCGGTAGATGGGGCCCAGAGCTTGCTCCAGCGCGGCCCGGAGATCGCGCAACTGTCAGGTCCTTGTCACGAGGGAAACGGTCAGGGTGAAGAGCTTCTATTGTATAACGGCCCGCCGGTCGGGGAAAGGCATACGGTAGGTGCGGAGGCCTAAACGTGGCACAGGCCCCTTTCAGGGGGCGGTGGCTTAGTCCTTGAGGGGTTGCGACCGGGATCGCACGGGCTGAAGCCCGGCCTGGGCTGCGGGGTCCGTCCTGAAGGACGGCGGCGCACCAGCGTCCTTCAGGACGCGCTTGGGCCGAGGGCGCCCTTCAGGGCGTCCAATCAATCCCGCGCTACGGGTGGTACAGCGCCGGAAACTGCTTCTGCAGCTGTCGGAGCTTCGGCAGGTCGTAGAGCAAGATGTACGGATGATGCGGGTGGCGCGCCAGAAAGTCCTGGTGGTACTCCTCGGCGGGATAGAAGTCGTGGAGCGGAACGACCTGCGTCGCGATGGGACGCGAGAATACCCTCGCCCGGTTCAACTGATCGACATAGCCGAGCGCGACCTTCTTCTGAGCCTCGGTCGCGTAGAAGATCGCGGAGCGATATTGGGTACCAACGTCCGGACCCTGTCGGTTCAGTTCCGTCGGATCGTGCGCCACCGAAAAGAAAATCTGCAGCAGGCGACTGTACGAGATTTGCGCAGGATCATAGGTGATCTGCACCGACTCGGCATGCCCGGTCGTGCCGGTGCTGACGATCTCGTACTGCGCCGTCGCCGCGCCGCCTCCCGCATACCCTGAGACGACGCGAGTCACACCCCTCACGTGCTTGAAAACGGCGTCCACACCCCAGAAGCACCCTCCCGCGAGGACGGCTACCTGCTCGCCCGCCGCCGGGAGATCGGATCCAGCCGCAAAATCCGGGACCTGAGCCCGAGCGGCACCGCCGGCCAGGACGGCGCCCGCGACGACCAGAACGAACAGGCGCATCAACGAACAGGAGCGGCTCATGAAAGCCCTCGATCTTGGTTGGACTCGCGATCCGTCAATCCACCTGTGATGACGTCTCGAACCGCCTTCACGGATTCCCCCTCCCCCTCCCCCTCTCCCGCTTCGACGCCCGCACCGGCGATCCGCTCGAACCGGTCCTTGACCCTCCCCGCCTGCTTCTCGCTCTCCTCGAATTGCTTGAGCGCGTTCCCGAGGTGCGTGCCGACCTTCTGAAACGCCGCCCAGCAGGCGTCGAACTGCTGCCTCAGGGCACCCAGGTGGTCCTGGATCTCCCGCGCCCGCTCCTCGAACTTCATCCCCTTCAGGCCGTGCAGGACGAGCAGCAGGTACGCGTAGAACGTGTGAGGGGAAACGGGCACCACCTTGCGGGCCATCGCGTGTCCCAGGACGCTCTTCCCGTCCTCCGGATCCTGGGCACGCAGGATGGCTTCGTAGTAGACGTTCTCGGCAGGGATGTACATCAGCGCGAATTCGTAGGTCCCCTCGCCCGGGCGGATGTACTTGTCCGCAATCTCATCGATGCGGCTCCTCAGGGACCGCGCGAAAGCGCGCCGCTCGCGTTCCGCCCCGTCGCCCGTCGCGCCGAGCATCCGCTGGCACGCCTCGAGCGGAAACTTGGCGTCCACCGGCACCAACCGGTCTCCCAGTCGGACGACCGCATCGACGCGCTCGCCGGACTTGAAGCAATGCTGCATCTCGTACGCCGAGGCGGGGAGGATCTGGCGCAGCAGCTCTTCGAGCCAGACTTCGCCGATCGTTCCCCGCAGCTTGGGTACCTGGAGAAGCTGCTGGACCTCGGTGACTGCGTCCCCGACAATCTCGAGCCGCTTCGTCGCCTCGCCGAGCTGCCCGAGTCGCTCGCGCACGTCCGACAGCACCCGGGTCTGCTCCGCGCTGCCTTCGGCCAGGGCCCTCGGGACCTCCTGCTGGGCGGCGATGAGCGCGTCGAACCGGGAGCGCAGCTCGATGAGCTGCTGCTGGAGCAGAGCGGCGTGCGGCTCGCCGGGTTGCCGTCGCAGCAGCAATACGACGAGGAGCGCGCCGATGACCGCGCAGGCGACTAGCAGCACTTCGGGCGGGGTCACCTAGTGTGCCGTCTCAGGAGTGAATTGACTATTGGCACGGCGCCGGGGCACAGCGCTCGGGAGCGCAGGCGCGGAGCGCACCACGAGGTCCCGCAGGGCGCGTGCGTACCGGCGGTCACGGCGCCGGCGCCGGTCCGGCGTCTCGGTGGCCGCGCCCGCCGGGCGTCGAGACCGCCGGTACGGCAGCGCCCGAAGGGACCCCGTGGTGCGCTCATCGCCGAGCCACTCGCCAGCGCCCGGCGGAACCCACCGACGCCGTATTAGGCAAGGCTACTCCCGGGACGCGACACTAGCGCAGCCGCACTCTGAAGCCGCCGCCGGCATCGTCGAGTGCCCAGTCGGCCACGAGGGGGCGCAGCTCACCCTGCAGTAGGCCGGCCACGACGCGGCGCAAGACGGGGGCTCCCTTGGATCCCTTGCCTCGACCGGTGATGATGTGCACGACGGCGCCGGCTCCCCGCCGGTGCCAGCCTTCGAGGAAACCGCGCACGATCCTGGGCGCCTCCACGGCCGTGAAGCCGTGCAGATCCAACTCCTCGACCACCGGCGCGTCGAGCAGCGCGTCGCTCGAGTCGAATTGCGGATGTGGCGTCGCCCTGCGTCGCTTTCCCTTCACCGCGCACTCTGCTCATGGGGGTCGCACTCGCCGAGGATTGCCGCCTTCACCGCCTGCCGCAAGCTCTCCGGCTCCAACACTTCCGCCTCGGCGCCGTATTGGAGCACCTCCCGCGCGAACCACGCGGGATCGGCGACCTTGAACGTGACCACGTAGCGGCCGTCCTGCCGCTCCTGCCCGCCGGGGTAACGCTCCTTGAGCCAGCGCGCGATCCGCGCGCTGAAGGCGACCTTCGCGAGCGCCGGCGCGTCGGCCCGGAGCAGCTCGTCCGGCGCGCGGATCGGCCTGAAGAGCACCTGCGGACGGAAGTCCTGGGCGAGGAGCCGCGCATCGAGGACCCGGTCGGCCCGGAAGTGGCGGAACTCGCTCACCTTCTCGCACCAGGCGACCACGTACCAGCGGCCCTGGGCGTGGACGACCTGATGCACGTGCACCACGCGGCGCGCGGGCTCCGCGCCCGAGCCGCAGTAGTTGATCTCGAGCTTGCGCCGCTCGTCGCGCGCCTGGCGCGCGAGCGCAAGCACGCGTTGCAGATGCTCCCCGGGCTCGGGGCCCATCCCCACGGTGCTCTCGACCGCCTCGGGGTGCGGCCCGCCTGCGAGCACGGCGCCGAGCTTGGCCGCGAGCGCGCGCCCGCCGCGCACGCCCGTGAGCCCGAGAACGAGCGCCAGCGACTCGTCGCCCGTGAAGCGCAGCGGCCGGCGGAACGAGCCGCGGCTCTGCACGACGAATCCTCTCGCCTCGAAGCCGATCGACAGGCTCGCGAGACAGGGCTTGAAGTCGTCCGAGAGAGCGACGAGGGCGTCCACGTCGGCCCGCACCGTGTCGGGGGAGGTCCCGAAGCGCCGCGCGGCGCCGCTGTAGGAAACGGGCTTGCTGCCGTCGCTCTGGGACATCCAGGCGATGAGCTCGACGAGCCGCGGGAGCTGGGCGACGGCGGTCTCGAGCATGGTCAGCCGTAGAGCTTCGCGATGGCGGCGCGCGCAACGGCAAGCCGCTCCCCGAGCGACGCGGGCGAGAGCACCTCGGCCTGCCCGCCGAACGGCAGCAGCCAGCGCACGAAGGCGTCCGGGGACCGAATTTCAAACTCCAATTCCGCGCCGGCGTCGTCCGTCACCGGCTTGACCACCTTGCCGAGCCCCTCCCCGATCACCCAGCGGGACTGCGGGAACGCGAACCGCACCCGCGCGGTGAACGGCTTCTCCTCCGACAGCTCCCAGGGTGTACGGTTGAGATAGGTCGCGATGTGAAATTCCTTCGGCGCGCGGAACTCACCCTCGGCGCCCTCGATCGGCTTCACATCCTTCATCCGGTCCACGCGGAACACCCGCATCGCCTTCCGCTCTCGTGAGCGGCCGACACAGTACCAATGGCCCCACGAGAGCATCAGGCCGCACGGCTCGATCACGCGCTCCTCTTCCCGGTCGCGGCCGATCGCGTAATAGCGGCAGCGCACGGCGCGGGAGTCCTCTACGGCGCGGCGCAGCGTGTCGAACCGCCGGGCGAACTCGGGGCTCGTCGGCGCGGCGAAGGCCCTCTCCCCCTCTCCTGGATCCGTCCCGGGGAGATCGAACGACAGCTTGCGCAGCGCCGACCGCGCGGCGCTCCCGAGCGGGGTGTCCGCGAGCCGGGCGACGCGCTCGGCCGCGCGGCGGAGCAGCGGAAGATCCGCGGCGTCGAGCGTGACGGACGGCAGATAATAGTGGCGCGGAGGGGGTCTCCGTTTCGGGCCGCCGGTGCGGACCTCGAGGTACGGGAGGTAGAAATCCTTCGGCCGGAGCAGGTAGGCCTCGACCTCCTGGCCGGCGTGATCCGCCATGACTTTCTGCTTCAGGGGCTCGAGGACGACGCCGAGGCCTTTGAGTTCGCTCTTGTCGCGCTCGAACTTGCGCCGGACCGACTCGCGGGTCTTTTCGTCTCCCCCGACCCAGGCGGCTTTGTAGTCCTCCACTTGACTCAGGATTTCCTCTCGCGTCACGGCATAGTGGTGATCCAGCAAGAACGCGATGAGGTTGAGCCAGCGCTCGGTCTTGGTCACCTCACCCCCTCGCGTCACCGGTTGCCCGCCAGCTCCCCCAGCCGCTCCACCAGCTTCACCATCGCCCACGTATCCATCTTACAGTACGCGACCAGGTCCGCCCGCAGCGTCGCCCGCTCCTCCGCCGTCATCGAGTCGCCCTTCAAGAGAAGCCGGTACAGCTCGGCGCTCGCCCACTTGCCGTCGTTGATCGCGAGCCCGGAGTAGCTCAGGTCCGGTACGAGCGCCGGCAACACGTCTTTGATGCTGAAGCTACCCCCGAAGTCCGGGTGATACACGTGACGCCGTACTACGGCCGCGAGGTCCACGAGTCTCCCATCGAGGTCGCGCAGCTCATCCGCGAGCGTGGGCACCGCGTCCACCAGTTCGCGAATCCGGAGGCGCTCGTACCCGGTGTACATGAGCACCGACTTCGCCCCGCGGCACGCGGCGACGAGCGCCGCCGCGAGGGCGGGGCGCGGGTCGCCCGGACCCGGGGCCAGCCACTCCCGGTGCGTCACGCCGCCGCGCCGGTCCTGGACGTGACAGCTGAACTGGACCGGCACAGGGGTGTAGGGGTGACACCCGGACCACACGGGAACGGCCGGCGCGATGGTCTCGAAATCGAGGTATGCGAGCGGCGCTTCGAGGTCCGCGAGCGCGGCGCCGAGGCCCGGCTCGACGATCAGCGAGTCGCTTCGCACCGCCCGCACCTGGCGCGCGGCGACCGCGTTCAGCCTGACGCTCGGCGGCAGGTCGAGGATCGTCTCGTGGCCGTCGCCCGCCAGCGCCCAGGCGGCGTCGGAACGGATTCCGTAGAGCGACGTGACGTGGTGCGCGGGCGCCTCCCCCCAGCACCGCTCCAGGAAGGGACAGTCCCGCGGCGCGAAGCAGTGCGGGCCGATCGCGACCTCCGGAAGGGGCCCGGCGAGCATCGCGAACTGCGCCGCGAGCTCCGGCGGCAGGTCGAGCAGAAACGCCTCGACCCTCGGACTCACGTCTTCACGCACGAACAGATCGCTCAGGTCGGGGTGCGTGCAGGCCGGGTTCAGGTGCATCACCTCGGCGCGCGTAACGTTCACACCGGCACTCCGCGCCACGTGCACCTGGACCGCGACGTCGGCGATATGCTCCGGCTTCACTTTGGTCGAGGACTTCACCTCGACCGCCGTGAAGCGCGGGCCTTCGCGCTCGAGGATGTCGATCGAGCAAAACACGCCATCCGCAAGGAACGCCGCCTCGTAGATCCGCCGCGTCCCGCGGCGCAGCGCCGCACGGGTCGCCCGCACTCTCTCGCGGTAGGCGTCGTGGGGGAGGTCGATCAGCTCGCCGCCCGGCGCATAGGCGCGCGCCAGCTCGCCGACCTCCCTGCCCTGGTTCAGGATGAACTCGGTTGCGGCATCGCGCTCGGGTAGGTCTTCGTCGTGCACCTCCCACCAGAGCTTCTTATGACACTGCAGGCCGGAACAAACCCGGGACTTGGAGAGCCCATGGTTGGTCGCTACCAGCTCCCCTGGCTTGTCTCCCCCGACCAACGACCTGCGACGGCTGGCCGGGCGCGTAAGGCGAACCTGCGACAGGACATGGCGATTTCGCGGCATCGATCGAGCTCCGAAGGTGGCTCGATCAAGATGAAAGGGGGGTGTGACACCACCCTCCTCACCCCCTGCGCCCCTGCCAGAGGAGTCAACCTATTATCACAAAACCACTTATGGCGTCACCCTACCGGAGAGGCGTCCCCGACGGGCGTTATATTTCCACCTCCCCCGCCGGTTGGCGGGGCTTCTTATGGCAATCTACGGTCAGCCCAACTCTTGGACGTGCGGCCCGTTTGCGCTCAAGCACGGGCTGCTCGCGCTTGGTGTGTTCGCGTGCGAGGACGCCCTCGCCAGCGCCGCCGGGAGCACGGAGCAGAATGGGACGGACGAGCCGGGGCTCCGGCGCGCGGCGCGACTGCACGGGGCCGAACTCGGGGCCGAGCGGTGGACGAACCCGCGCGCCGCGCGCCGGGCGGTGGTGGCCTGGCTGGACCGGTGGGTGCCCGTGCTCCTCTGCCTTGACCAGTGGGAGCACTGGGTGACGGCGGTGGCCGCGGATGCGGAGCACGTCATCCTCTTCGACTCGAAGTACGACGCGCCGCTCCGTGCCGAGCCGTGGGCGCCGTTGCTCGAGCGGCTCGGCTGTCGCCGCCGCTATCTCGGCGGCATGTGGACCAGCACGCTCTACGACCTGCACCCCCTGCTGCCGCGCCGAGCGCCGGCGCTCCGGCTCACGCTGAGCCCCGAGCGTGCGCGGCAGCTCATGCGCGACGAGAACGCGGGGCTCGCAGCCAGCTGGGACGACTATGCGCGCGCGCTGCTTCCGCTCGCCCTCTCGCCGGGCGATCAGCTCGAGCTAGGCGAGGACCTGGAGCGGTTCATCGCCTCCCGGCGCGGGGCGATCGCGGATCGCGTGGTCGCCGCCTGCGGGGGAGGCGGGGAGACGCAGGCGGCAGCCGGGCGCGTCGTGGACGGGCTCGGGTTCGTTGCGGGGATGTACCGAGCGCTGCTCCTGCCGGAGCGCGAGGCAGCGGCGGTGGCGCGGCTCGCAGAGATTACGGTGACGCTGCTCCCCGCCAAGCCCAGGGAGGCGCTCGCGGTCGCGGCCGCCTCGGCCGCTTGAAGGCGGGCACCCGTCCCCATATTCGTCACGCGTCAAGCACCCATGGCTCCATCCGAAGACCGCCCGGAGCCAGCGGCTCTGCACCGGGAATAGTCCCGCCGCACAGGGAGTTCCTCGAGTTGATGAGCTGGAGGCTCCAGTGATTCGCGTGCAGCACGTTGTGAAGCGGTTCGGGGAATTCACCGCGGTCAACGACATCTCGTTCGACGTCCACAAGGGCGAGATCTTCGCCTTCCTGGGACCGAACGGCGCGGGGAAGACCACGACGATCAGGATGCTGACGACGTTGCTGCAGCCAACGAGCGGCACGATGCAATTGAACGGGCTCGATCCCACGGTGCAGAAGGAGGAGGCGCGCAGGCACTTCGGTATCGTGTTTCAGGACCCGAGCCTGGACCAGGACCTCACGGCTCACGAAAACATGGAGTTGCACGGCGTCCTGTACCATGTGCCCCGTAAGGAGCGGCGCGAACGGATCGAGATGCTGTTGAGACTGTTCGACCTCTGGGACCGACGCGACACGGTGGTGAAGCAGTTCTCCGGCGGCATGAAGAGGCGCCTCGAGATCGCCCGTGGCCTGCTGCACACCCCGAAGATCCTGTTCCTGGATGAGCCGACCCTGGGCCTGGACCCGCAGAGCCGCAATCAGCTGTGGACGCACGTGAGACGCTTGAACGAAACGGAGCAGGTCACCGTCTTCCTGACGACGCATTACATGGATGAAGCAGACCGCGTGGCGCACAGGATCGCGGTGATCGATCACGGACGCATCGTCGCCATCGGATCGTCCCGGGAATTGAAAGAACGAACCGGCGCGGGGGCGCTGGAGGAGGCGTTTCTCGCCCTGACCGGCACCTCGATTCGGGACGAAAGCGCCAGCGCAGCCGACCACATGCGCCAGGTGGCCAGGCTGTGGAGGAGGTGAGTCCATGAACGCCGTGTACATCCTGTGGCTGCGCGAATTGAAGAAGTACCTGCGGTCGCGAGTACAGATAGTCGCATCTCTCGGCCAGCCCCTGCTCTACTTGCTGGCGCTCGGCTTCGGATTGGGACCGGTGTTTCAACGAGCGGGAGGAGGCAGCTATCTGCAATTCGTGGCGCCCGGTGTGATCGGCATGATGGTGCTGTTCACCTCGGTCTTCTCCGGCATCTCCTTGCTTTGGGACCGGCAATTCGGGTTCCTCAAAGAGACGCTCGTGGCGCCGGTGCCCCGCATCCGCATCATGATCGGCCGAACCCTCGGCGGGGCGACCGTGGCGATGTTGCAGGGCACGCTCATGGTGATCCTGTGTCTCATCGCCGGGTTCCGGCCGGTCGGTCCGGGCGCCCTGCCGCTGGGTCTCGTGTTCATGCTGTTGATCGCCATCGTATTTGTGGCTCTCGGAGTCTCGATCGGCTCGAGCCTGCAAGACATGCAGGGCTTCCAGCTGATCATGAATTTTCTGGTCATGCCGATTTTCTTCCTGTCCGGCGCCCTGTTTCCGCTCGACAGCCTGCCGAAGCCGCTGGCGCTCTTGACGCGCCTCGATCCTCTGTCTTACGGAGTGGATGGTTTGCGAGCGGCGCTGATCGCCGCCCCGCATTTCGGGATCGTCACCGATTTGGTGGTCCTTACGGCCGTGGCGGTGGCGCTCTTGTGGCTCGGAGCCTGGCGTTTTTCGAAGATCGAAGTGTAGAAACAACGCGCCAAACCTTGACCGGCGGCGCGAGCCGTCCTACTCTGGACCGCCGGTCAACCCTGTCGACGAGGTGGACCATGGAAAGACGTCTGAGCGCGCTGGCCGCTCTGTTTCTCGCGCTCCTCGTTCCGAGCTGCGGCGGGCACAGCGTCCTCCTGCCGCCTCGGCTCGACCTGAGGCCCTACGCGAAGCTCGGGCTCGTGACGTTCAGCGTCGAGAACGCCAAGGGCTCGCTGCAGCAGTACGCCACCGAGCAGTTCGCCGAGCAAGTGCTCGCCGCCCAGCCGGGGATCGAGCTGCTCGAGCTGGGATCGGTCGACACGCTGCTCCAGCGGATCGGAGAGCCGGAGCTCGGTCCGGCCGCCGCGCAGGCGTTGGGGAGAGATCGCGACGTCGGGGCCGTGTTCGCGGGCCGCCTCAAGGTATCGAATCCCCGGGCGAGCGGCGGCATCGCAGCGATGGTGACCCCGCATCTCGAGGCGACGGTGCGCGTCGACCTCACGGTGCGGCTGCTCTCGACCCAGTCGGGCGGCACCGTATGGCGCTCGAGTGCGTGGGCGACCGATAGGGTCGGCCAGGTCGCCCTGGTGGGCGGCGAGGTCGAGTTTCGTGCCAAAGATCCCAAGGAAGCCTACGGGCGGCTGGTCGAGCGCCTGGTCGCCCTGGTGACCAGCGATGTGCGGTCCACCTGGGGGAAGCGGTGAGCGGTGAGCGGTAAGCGGGCGAACGGCGACTGAAGGACGCGAGCGTTGCCCCTCCTCGGCGCCGATCTGTCGCTCGTGACCGCGCTACCGTTCGTGGCGCTGCTCGCCGCCATCGCGGTCGGCCCGCTCCTCGCGCCGCGCTGGTGGCACTCGAACCGTAACAAGGGGCTCGTTGCGGCGCTGGCGTCGCTGCCGGTCGTGCTGTACCTCGGCGCCGCCCTGGGAGAGCCGGGCCGCCTGGTCCTCGAGGAGAAGGTGCGCGACTACGTCTCGTTCGTGGTCGTGATCGCGGCGCTGTACGTAATCGCGGGCGGCGTCCATCTCGAGGGGTCGCTCTCGGGCTCCCCGCTCGGCAATACGGCGCTGCTCGGTGCCGGGGCCCTGCTCGCCAACGTGGTGGGGACGACCGGGGCGGCGGCCCTGCTGATCCGCCCGCTGCTCCGGGCCAACCGCAGCCGGCGCCGCACGGCGCACATCGTCGTGTTCTTCATCTTCTTGGTCGCAAACTGTGCCGGCCTGCTCACGCCGCTCGGTGACCCGCCGCTGCTCCTCGGCTTTCTCAAGGGCGTGCCGTTCGAGTGGACGCTCGGGCTGTGGCCGCAGTGGGCCGCCATGACGGTCGCGCTGCTCGTCGTCTTCAACCTGTGGGATCAATGGGCACTGGACAACGAGGAGGTGGAGCGGCCCGGCTCCCAGCTCGAGCAAGTGATCGTACACGAGCCGCTGCGGCTGCGGGGCGCGGTCTCGATCGCGGCGCTCGCCGGCGTGGTTCTGACGATCTTCGCCGCCGGCAAAGCCGGGGCGGCGGGCCGGCCCTGGCCTGCGGGGAAGCAGGAGGCGATCCTCGTGGCTTTCACGCTCACCGCGTACTTCGCGACGTCACGCGTGAATCGCGAGCGCAACGCCTTCACGTTCGGGCCGATCGTCGAGGTGGCGGTGCTGTTCGCGGGAATCTTCGTCACGATGGCGCCGGTCCTCGAGATCCTGAACGCGTGGAGCCAGGGAGCGCGCACGGTGCTCGGACTGGGGTTCAGCGTGTCCCACCCTCGGGAGTTCTTCTGGGCAACGGGGGCGTTGTCGAGCGTACTCGACAACGCCCCGACCTATCTCGCCTCGGCCGCCGGCGCGGCCGGACTCAAGGGCATCGCCGCGCACGGGCCGTTTCTCAGCGCGCTCGTCCGCGATCCCGAGGCGGCCCGCCTGCTTGCCGCGGTTTCCACGGGAGCGGTGTTCATGGGGGCCAACACCTACATCGGGAACGCGCCCAATTTCATGGTCAAGGCGATCGCCGAGGAGAACGGGGTCAAGATGCCCTCGTTCCTCGGGTACATGGCCTACAGCGGCGCAATCCTGTTGCCGCTCTTCGTCGCGATCACGTTGATCTTCTTCTGAGCTTCGGCCGCGGTCCGAGGCTCATCCTGCGCACGCGCGGGCGGCGTGCTAGTATCGGGGGTCCCGGCTCTGACGGTGCCCCCGATGCCCCCGCGCCCGTACATTCTGAACGAGTTGACCTGGAAGACCGTGCGCGACACGCGCTACGAGGTCGCGATGCTGCCGTGGGGCGCGACCGAGGCGCACAACCTCCACCTCCCCTACTCCACCGACAACATCGAGACCGAGCGGATCGCGGCCCTGGCGGCGCGGCGCGCGTCGGAAGACGGCGCGCGGGTGGTCGTGCTGCCGGTGGTGCCGTTCGGCGTGAACACCGGGCAGCTCGACATCCCGTTGTGCCTGAACATGAACCCGAGCACCCAGGCGGCGGTGTTGCGCGACCTGGCGACGGCCCTGGCCGGTCAGGGCGTGCCGAAGCTCGTGATCCTGAACGGTCATGGCGGGAACGACTTCCGCCAGATGATCCGCGAGCTCCAGCCGGCGGTGTCCCTGTTTCTGTGCACGGTCAACTGGTATCAGGTCGTGGACCCGCATGCGTTCTTTGCCGACCCCGGAGACCACGCGGGAGAGCTCGAGACGAGCGTCATGCTCCACGTCGCGCCGGAGCTCGTGGCGCCGTTGTCTGACGCGGGTCCCGGCCGCGCGCGCCCGTTCGCCATTGCGGGGCTCCGGGAACGCTGGGCGTGGGCGCCGCGGCGCTGGCGCCAGGTGACGGACGACACCGGGGTCGGGAACCCCGCGGCCGCGACGGCGGAGAAGGGACGCAAGTACGTCGAGGCCGTGAGCGAGAAGATCGGGGGGTTTCTCGTGCAGCTGGCGAGAGCGGATATCAGGGAGATGTACGAGTGAGTTGAACCGGTGACCAGCGCCCGCCCTCCCCTCCGGCCGGAAATCCAGTTCGCCGAGAAGGACGCCGCCCTGCGGGACGACGTCCGCACGCTCGGGGCGCTCGTGGGCGACGTGATCCGCGAGCAGGGCGGCGACGTGCTGTTCCACCAGGTCGAGGGCGCGCGCGTGGCCGCAATCCGCCGGCGCGCGGGCGAGGCCGGGGCCGAGGCCGAGCTGGAGGCGCTGGCCCACACGCTCAGCCCGCGCGAGGCACGGGAGCTGGTGCACGGCTTCGCCGCCTACTTCGAGGTCGTGAACCTTGCCGAGCGCGTCCACCGGATCCGGCGCCGGCGCGATTACCTGCGGCGGGGCACGGCCTCGCAGGAAGGGAGCCTCGAAGACACGGTGCGCCGCCTGGCGGCCGCGGGGCTTGGCCCCGGCGACGTCGGCGCCCTGCTCCAGCGGCTACTGGTCGAGCCCGTCTTCACCGCCCATCCCACCGAGGCCACGCGCCGCACGCTGCTCGAGAAGGAGCAGGTGATCGGCCGGCTGCTCGTGCGGCGGCTCGATCCGTCGCTCACACCCGCCGAAGACCGCGCGACGCTCGGCCGCATCCGGGAAGAAGTCACCGTCGCCTGGCAGACCGAGCCGCAGCCCGCCGAGCGCCCCACCGTGTTCGACGAGCTGGAGCACGTGCTGTTCTTCCTCACCGACGTCGTGTACCGCGTCGTGCCGCCGTTCTACGAGGAGCTGGAGGAGGCGCTCGCAGCCGTGTACGGCGCCGCGGCGTCGGGGATCGCCATTCCGCCCATCCTCCGCTTCGCGTCGTGGGTGGGCGGGGACATGGACGGCAACCCGAACGTGACGGCCGAGACGCTGCGGGCCGCGCTGGCCCGACATCGCACGCTCGTGCTCGAGCGCTACCGGAGTGAAACGCTGGAGCTGGCTCGACGACTGTCCCAATCCCGCTCCCGTGCGGGCGTGGAGGAGGGCGTGCTGAAGCGTGCATCGGCCTACGCGGGCCGCTTCCCCGCCACCTTCGCGGAGATACCCGTGCGCTACCGCGACATGCCGTACCGCGTGCTGCTCCGCCTGATCGCCGCACGGCTCGCCGCCACGCAACGGGACGACGCCCAGGGGTATGCGGACGCCGCCGAGTTCGCGGGCGACCTCGAGCTGGTGAGCCGAAGTCTCGTGGCTCATGGCGGCGTTCACGCCGGGTTGTTCGGAGTGCGACGCCTGATCCGGCGCGTGCAGACCTTCGGTTTCCACCTGGCCACTCTCGACGTCCGCCAGGACGCGCTCGTCCACCGCGTAGTGACGGGGCGCCTGCTGGGCGATGCGGGGTGGCTCGACCGCCCGGCCGCGGAGCGCGCTCAGCGGGTGCGCCGGG